>JBILIM010000071.1:0-7205 GCA_044349985.1 Crocinitomicaceae bacterium | reverse complement strand
TCCATTCCGTTTAATGGGCTTTGGTCACCGTGTATACAAAAACTTCGATCCGCGTGCGAAAATCATTAAAAAAGCTTGTGACGATATTTTAAGTAAACTTGGCATTGATGATCCAATGTTAGAAATTGCTAAGAAATTGGAGAAAGTGGCATTGGAAGACGAGTATTTCAAAGCGAGAAACTTGTATCCTAACGTAGACTTCTATTCAGGTATCATTTATAAAGCGTTGGGCATTCCAACAGAAATGTTTACGGTTATGTTTGCTTTAGGTCGTCTACCAGGATGGATTGCACAATGGAAGGAAATGACTGAAAATAAAGAGCCAATCGGTCGACCAAGACAAATTTATACAGGTGCTACACCGAGAGATTTTGTTGAAATAACAATACGATAACAAATTAGAATATTAAAGCGCTTGGTGGTCTCAAATTTGATTCCTCAAGCGCTTTTGCTTTTTTTTCATTAAGCGAAATCTTAATGCGCCCATTGGAAATGTTTCTCCATCGAAATGTAAGACGGCTGCCTCCATTGAAAACGCAAATCCTCGACTGTTGAAAATCTGAAATCCAACTGGAGCATAAAATAAAGGTGCAAAATACCCATCACTGGCTCCGATTATAGAAACTACTCCACCTGCCAAACCGAGGTACGGCGCATATTTATGCGGTTTATCTTTACTTCCAAAATAATACCTTCCCTCTGCATATGCCCCGGTTAAAACCAAAACGGATCCGATTCCTACTTCGAGACTCCAATTGTGATTGAAATAATGTTCATAGTAATAACCAAGAAATCCAGGGCCACCCATGCTAAATCCAAAATGATTTTTATGGATTAATCTGAGGTTCTGACCGTTTGTACTATCCTCCTGCGCTGCAACAAAAACGGATGCTGAAATAAAAAATATAAAGAGCAAATTTCTCATCGGTCGTTCAAAGATAAAATTAAATTATCTAGATTTTCCCGAATCAAGAGTTGGATTGATTTGTCTTCTTCTTTTTAAATAATACGATTAGGCTAGTTGCAAGTGAATTAATATAAACTAAATAGGACGTTCATGGACTTTTAGTATTCCTTACTTTTTATAAAAATGAATCATCGGATCTTCTTCTTCCTTATACCAATCGCCAGGTTTAAGATAAATATGAGATTCATTGTACCAAAAGGAATAATCACGTTCGATACCATCGGTTTTCATCTTTAATACCTTAGGTTGGTCAAGTGCTGTTATCATTTGCGCCCTATTCAATACGATTGAGTCCGGTATGATGTGCGGAAATTTCAGTTCATAATGTGTTCCATAGGCATAGTCTTTTTCACGAATTAATACCCAAGTTCCAACCAATGAAGGATAATTGATTCCGTACTTTTTAATGACCTTGAGAATACTGTCGTTGAAAGCCGACCGTGTGAACGTTTCTTTGAAAAAAACCGATTCTTTTAACAAGGGAATATAAAAATGCAACGTATCCTTTCCTACTTCTGCAGGATAAGAATACAACAGGTCTTTTGATGTAAAATGAATATAACCCGTATCAATGAAAAACTTAACCGATTCAAAAACCTGCTCAGGGTAATTTAGTTTATACAACGTATCTTTTTCAAAAACCAAATCGTAGGGCGTGTAATAATCCCAGGGGCTAGCTTCTGAGGCAATTTTTAGCTCATCTTGTTTGGTGTGAAGATTTAAAAAAGGAACTTCATGCACTAGTTCTGTTTCAACATGTTTCCAATGGCCATTTGGCTCAGTGATGTTCCATTTTGTTTCGTTAATTTGTGCAGTTAACTGATTGCAAGTCAGTAATGTAAAGATTAGTGCTAGGTGTTGATACCTTTTCATTTGAATGGTCAAAAGTTTAAAGTAAATGTACAAAGTTTTGATATGCATTTGGGACCTGTTTTTTAAGGTCATAGCTTTTTCACTATTTGATCAGATTGAATAGGCCTTTTTAACGGTTTGCTTTAAAAAAAATCATTTACGCTTTGACCAAAGGTTAAGAGATTGTGATCGGGATCGAGTATCGAGAACTCTCTTTGTCCCCATGGTTTTGTCTCCAGTTTCACGTTTGGATGTATTGCAACATTAAGATCTATAAATTCTTTATAAAGTTCATTTACATTGTTGGTTCTAATGTAAACCTGTCCATAATTTTCTTTGGGATTGAGTCCATCAAATTGAAAGAAATGTATTTGAATCGAATCTTTTCCAACGATTAAATAGTTTTCATATTCACCAAGTTTTTGAAATCCTAATGTGTTCAAGTAATACGACTTTGTAAGCCTAATGTCTCGCATAGGCAGTTTAGGATTTATTTCAGTGAGCATTTTTGTTAGTTTTGTAGCATCTAAAATTGCAATGTAAATACATTCAATGAATGGTGTTTCCTTCTAAAGATTATTCTGCCAAAAATATCACTTTTTTAAATAGAATGCTTTCGATGCGTTGAACTTTGGGTTGGTAGTTTATGATTTGATACTACTGATTTATTTAAAAGTGTACCCCATACTCAATCCCGGCCAAGGAAATGCCGCGTATCCGAGCCCCACAACATTATTAAATGAAGAAAATTGCCGATATTTTTCCGCTCCAAAATTAAATGTACTTACATTCAAAATAGCGATCATCGGGGTTACAGTTGCTCTGAAAAAAAGACCGCCATTCGGTCTTTGAAAACGATACCCGATTTTTGGAGTCAAATAGGTATACGAATCGGTACCTAGGTTTGAATTTGGGTTAACGAGTAGTGAGGTCAATCCAATTCCCAATTCGAAATGGTGACTTTTTTTACCAAGAAGCCAGTTGTAAGATACGGGAATACCGAGGTAAATACCATCTCCGAATCCCATTGACTCCGGAACGTAAACAAATCCTGCGGTAAATGAATTTTTAAATCTTCTTTCGGTGTTGAAGAGTCTATCGTAATTTATTGAATAACAAAAACCTTGACCAAATGCTTCCGCATAAATGGTGTTTTGTTCAACAACGTTCAATGTATTTTTTTCTTGACCAAAAACGGGAAATATACTCAAGATAAATACGGCAATCCCAACGGTTCTTCTCATAATTTGTTTTTTCTAGAACAATTGAAATTCAACAAAAGTTACATCCGAGTTAATTTTTGGGCCTTCTGTTGTCTAAAATTTGAAGGGATACGCTGAGGATTTTACATGCTGACGCAAGCAGTTAAACCAATTGATTCTAAAAAAAGAAATACGAGTTTTATCAGTTTAAAGTCAAATGTTTTTTAAGTTTTTGAGACGGATTTTATTTATAGAATCGTATTAGCTTATTAAAAGTTAAAGGTATTAAAGATAAAGTTAGGATAGTTTTAAAGCCTCAATTTGAATTAATTATCCTAAATTTAATATTTTATTATACAAAATTGAATAGAACTAATTATGAAAAATTTCTTACTACTTATTGTTATTTGTATCTCTTTATCAACATTTGCTCAAACAGATTTGATTACGGAAACGATGAATAACACTGTTTTTGTAACATGTGATTCAACAGGTACGCCAATTTTGAAAAACGGAAAAGCATTCTATTTTATTTTTGATGAATCAGGAAGAATCGATGTCCGGGCAGGAGCCGAAATCTCAGAAGCCATTGAATCGCCTGTGTTATATACAGGTACATGGGCGAACAAGGATACAAAAATTTTTTGGGAATGGACCGAATCACAAAAAACCGGGAGTGCAACATTTGATTCTGAATCCAATAACTTAACGACCTCTGCAGGTATGATTTATCTGTTTTTAGGGAAGTACTAACGCGTATTTTTTTTGATTCATTTCTTCTTTTATAAATTCAACATTCTAAGTTAAACAAAAATAAAAGCACAAATTATTTTTAGTTTATCCGAGTCTATTTGAATGCTTCAGTGC
Source organism: Crocinitomicaceae bacterium (assembly GCA_044349985.1). Taxonomy (GTDB): domain Bacteria; phylum Bacteroidota; class Bacteroidia; order Flavobacteriales_D; family Crocinitomicaceae; genus M0103. Next base: position 3,317 of record JBILIM010000071.1, on the reverse strand, counting down.
ACATCATTTCAAAACTTTAATCGGTTTTTTTTAACTGTTTAATGCAGAGCTAAGTTTTGGCTTTTTCCACCAATAGTGTCATGGAGATAAGACTGGATTTAATTAAACCTGTTTTAGCGGTAATTCTTAGTTTACTAATGATAGTTTTACAGTTCCATCCTCCTCTTGCTTCCAATTAAACGTGCCTATTTCTTTATTAATTGTTTGTTTAGGTTCATGACTACATTTTTTCCAAAAGGATATTGTTTCAAGGAATAAATATATTTTATTTCCTGTAAAAGAATATGTTCCAGAAACTGTTACCCTGCATTCATTGCCACAAGGCCCAATATTTCCGGATGTAAACTTTCCATTTTTAAACGTTGTTATGTTACCATATACGTCATCTGCTTGAGCCAATTCTATAATTGAAATTTGGGGTTCATACTTAAAGTCTTTTAAACCAATTATTTCCCTAGCGTTGAATGTTTTATTTTCAAATATTTGCAGGGTCAAACTGTCGTTAATTTGTGCTTTTAAGGTAAAGCAAAAATTCATCATCAAAATTGTCAAAAGTAGTATACTGTTTTTCATTGGTCTAACTGTTAAAATTTCTGCTTTCGGCTTGCTCTATTCTTTTACATGGAATCAAGCGACCTACGTTTCAAATTATCGAAGTACTTTAACCCTTCGACCTTTTATTCCAACACAAAATACATTTTCATTTGTCCTTTTCCCTTGACTTCGATGTCGCCACGATATTCACATTTGAAGATATCCTTTACCAATTCGTAGGTTGTTTCGGTAATATTTACTTTGCCTAATGATCCGTTACTTTCTGCTCTGCTTGCGGTGTTCACAGCATCGCCCCAGATGTCGTATGCGAATTTTTTTGTTCCGACTACCCCCGCGACCACCTCTCCAGTGTTGATCCCAAGCCTACATTCAAAGTAGGGTTCACCTTTGGCGATACATTCGTTTTTGTAGGCAGTCATATATTCTTGAATAGCCAAACCAGCGCGTACAGCATCAATAGGGTTGGTTTGATTGGCTACAGGTAAGCCTCCAGCACACATGTAAGCATCACCAATCGTTTTGATTTTTTCAAGATTGTATTTTTCGACAATGGCATCAAAAGCCGAGAAACATTTGTTCAATTCTTCGATCACTTCTTCAGGAGCCATTCCGGCACTTCTGGCCGTAAACCCTTTGAAATCTGTAAATAACACCGAAACTTTTTGGTAGTGTTTTGCACTAGCTCTCCCTGTCACTTTCAGTTCATCAGCCACCTCATCAGGCAAGATATTGCGGAGAAGTTTATCCGATTGCGCCTTTTCATCTCCTAAAGCATCATTTGCTTCCATAAGCGCTAACTTGAATTTTATCACGGATAACGTGAGTCTATATCGCGTTTCGATGAGCAAGAACATAAAAACAGCTACAACCAATAACAATAGCCCGCCATTTACCAATGCCTCTTGCATATTTAAGTGGTGATTCATCTGAAAAAAGTAAGCTGTGGCTAAAACAGAAGGCAATATAATAGCTAAAGAGTAATACCAATTCCATAAAACAAACATACCTGCTCCTATGAATAAAGCCAAATAGTTCAACGAATGCCCAGTAAAGTCATCAACTTTTATAACACTGTATGTATAAGCATTTTGGAAGGAGATAAGTATAAAAGGAATGAAAATCAGCATTTTGGAATTTATGTACTTTTTCTTGTGTGCTAACAAAGCCATTGCGGTTACAAACGAAACACAAATGCGCAAAAACATGATTTGACTAAAGGCATGGGGAATATTCAAATAGTCAGTAATTCCAAAAACAGGATCAAAAATAATCGCTACCCAAGCGCCATAGGTATGGTATCTTGCAGAGGATTTTTCCAAATCGTCTTCCCAGGTTAATTTCGTGGCTGTCATGGCTTTAGCATTTTACTCATAAATATGCAATATTAATTCAAAAAAATGTTTTCCTTACGAAAAGACAAAAAACAATCACCGTCGACGGCTACGTGCGATTAAACATTGATTTTCCGAGAATCAAGTGAAACCATTTTTAATGCGCATTTTTTCACTTTCCAAGTGATTTTTTTTCTACTTCAGCAAAAATCATTTTAACTTCCATAGGTTTTTTTTAAATGTTTTCGGTTTTGGCAAAAGTGGTGGTTTTCCCTCATTTCATCCCTTTTGCTTCACAGCTTCCAAATATTCAATATTTTAATTGTTTAACAAAAGCTGTCTGCAATGGCTCAATTCACTTAAGAAATCCTTTTTGTTTACGTCATATGATGTGCAAAAATGAACGCCGCCTAAATAATTTGATGTTGATTGGAATACCACTTGATTATCTTTGAAATACACTTTGCACGTAATACTGGGAGGTCCCTCGGAATAAACATCTGGATCGGATATTTTGTATTCTACCAATACCAGTTCGTTGTCAATAAGGTGAAATAATGCTCGCTCACAACCTCCGTAAAGGTCACCATAGTATAAATCTAATAATATTCCCTTTTTATATCTACCCAACACCGTTTTGTAGTGGGTTGTATCCTCAATTTGTTTTTGGGTAAAATCAGTTCCCCAGTATTCTTGGTCATTTTTCAATTCGATAAGCGAATCAATTTTAAGAACATAAAGACTGTCTGATTGGGTCTGTGCAAGTAAATTTTGACAAATTAAAATTAAGATTATTGTTAATTTTTCCATCAAAGCTGAAGTGTTTAACAAAGATATTAAAAAGGGTTCTTCTTCAATTAGTAAATCGCAATTGGTAAGGTGTAAATTGAATTAGATTTAATATTTTTTTTAAAACCGGAGTTACAAATTTAGATAAATTGTAATTTTGTGTGCTGAAATCAGAATGTATTGAAAATCATGCTTTTACAATCTAATTTAGATTTCTAGAGCAACAGATTTTTGAATTCAATAAAATTGTTTGGAACAAATGAAAAAATTAATTCCCATTTATTTATGCCTGATGTCATTAGGTGCAGCGGCACAGATGAACAATTATACGGTATCCTATGATGGTATCCCGGCATGTTATACAACCTTTACCATCAAGGATACAAACGGCAGAGAATTGGCTAAAGGTAAAAGTGATGCATTGGGAACTTTTGCTTGCGATTTCGAAGTTGATCAATTGGAGTCATTTATTTTGGATGCTGAACCCGATAAAGGTAAAGGTTGGGGTTTAACGATTCCGATGGCAGTTGTTCAATCTTATGGGATGGACTATGATATTCGTATCGAGGAAATCGAGGCTTGGGTTCAGGCAGGTTTTGAAATGCAGAATGAAATGGTAGAAGACAGCAAGCAGATTAACAA
>JBILIM010000020.1:0-11785 GCA_044349985.1 Crocinitomicaceae bacterium | reverse complement strand
GAAGATTTCTCTTTCGAAGGTCAAACGGTAATGATGGCTCCTGCAAATGGTTTTTATTCAACTAAAGGAGCAGGACAGCAAGAAGCCAGAATTGCATACGTACTGAACCAAGATGCATTGAAAAATGCCGTAAAGTGTTTGGAAGAAGCGTTGAAGGTCTATCCTGGGAGGTTGAATTAATTTACTCTTATTCTTTAAAGATTTAAATCAACAAAAAAGGTCGGAAAATCCGACCTTTTTTAATTATAGTTAATGAAGTAATTACTTCACATATACTTTTTTCGTCACTTGACCTGCATCAAATTGTGCAGCAACGGTATAGATACCTGTTTCAATGCCTTCAAATGATAATTTCGTATCGACATCTTGAATGGTTGTACTTGCCACCAACTGTCCTGACATACTGTACATATTCACTGTTCCTCCAATTAAATCTGGTGTAACGTTGATAAGCGCCTCATTTAAAGTTGTTTTAACGGTAACTTTTTCATCAACAGCAATATTTTCTAATCCAACCATTTGTCCCGCTAGGATTTCACCATTAGGAAAAGCATTAAATGCGTGATCTTTAATGGTTATTGTGCTTGCATCTGCAGCAACATCAAGACGTACCCAACCAAAATGAGTGTTTGCTCCTGCCGTGAATTTAACGCCTAAAAACTTATCTGAAACGCCTAAAAATTCTCCAGCTTGATAAGCATATGTCTGACCCAATAATGGAATATTAATAAGCACATCAACTCCTAATGTACCTCCAGAGCTCGTAAACATAGCACCAGCGTTAATGGCGTCCCCATTATTTAATGGTGCCACAGCACTTGTCATTGAGCTGCTTGAACCAGGCACTAAACTCATTTGCAAGCCACCTCCAGGTGCTGGGTAAGCCACTGCATAAGTTGCATTGTAAGTGAAAGGTATTCCACTGTATGAGGCCGATCCAGCCGTACTGTCCACTAAAAAAGAGACATCTGTTATTGCATCATTATTCAAGTCTAAGTCATAATTCGGATTGTTTATATCAACAACCACATCCGGATTGACATCCGTATAAACGATTTGAGCATCAACCGTGTTTCCCGCAATTACAGCACCAGCCATTGCGGTAAATCCAGCTAATTTCTTTTCATCAATAAGTAATTTCTTTTTCATGCATTTACAATTGGCAGCTCGAATATACAACATTTTTTAATTCAAACTAATCTAAAAAAGTTTTAAGTTGGTCTATTATTATTTGGGTATCATTTACAAATTCATCATGGTCTATTACTGTAATATTGAGCAAAGGTTGTGATTCCATCCAAATTTCAATTTTAGAAATTTCTTCCTGCGTTTTATTCATTTTTTTTAGCGGTAGTACTTTTTTGATGTTTGATTTACCACTGTTTGCAATTTTAGCATCTACAATATCTGCTAAAGTTCTTTGAAGGTAAATGAATTTATAATTGTAATTCGGTGGAAGTTGACTTAAATATTGTGGTGCTATAAATAACAACTTACCTTTTTGATGCGACAACCACTCTTGATTTACTTTCAATTTTTTTGATTCATCCGTCAGATATCTTAATTCCGAAGACTTTGCATTTAAATTTATCACTACCTCAAAATCCTGCGCTTCCAATGTTTTTAGAAAAGCTTCATTTCCAGATCCTTGAACTCCAGACACAATACAAAGTTCTCCTTTGATGTTTTCGTCTAAAAACGATTCATGTTTTAAAGACTTTTCGGGTTGATTTAATTTAGTTCTGTACAAATCCACCAACCATTTATGGGCTTTAGCCATTCCTGGTGACAAACTTACGGCAACAGAAAAAGCTTGTTCTGCTTCCGTATAATAACCCGTTTTATAAAATGCTTCACCAAGGTGATAATGCACATTCGGAATAAAAAAGTTCTCTTCAGTAGCGGCAAAAAATTCCTCAATAGCTTCCGCATACATTTTACGGCGCAGGAAGGATACCCCAAGACCATGGTGCGCCTGTGCATTTCTATTATCAATTGCTAAAGCGGTTATAAATTGCTTTTCAGATGCCTTAAAATTTTTCCTTTGGTTGAAAATTTTTCCAATATTCAGTGCAACTTGCAAATTGTTTGGATTTTTCTTCTGTACTTTTTCGAGAATGGGTAACGCTTTTCCAGGTCGGTTGATTTTTAAATGCAACAATCCCTCTACAAAATCCAAATACATGGGTTCTTCGTAATCCGAATTTCCAAAAGGATCGTTAGGATTTGACTTCAAGGCTTCTTTCTTATTTTCCAAACTGATTTCCTTTTCCAATCGCCTTAATTCATCTATCAACTCTTGGCACTTTATCAGTTTGTTCGTGGATAAATAAACGAACGCAAGTCGCTGTCCGTAACGTGTAATTTTAGACTCGGCATAAATGCGTTCAAGTATTTCAAGTGCTTGATGCCATTTTTTGGCATTTATTAGATTCCTTGCAACATAATATTGATTTTCACGCTTAGCTTTTTCAACAGCCAATAATTTGTCATCACCTATTTCATCGATATATCCGAGATCAACCAATTGCTGTAAAGCTTCCATTGCTTGCCAGGGATCCTCCATCATGTCCGGATCGTGCATGCCGAAATCTCCGTTAACTTCTTCCCAAGACGGAATCATTTTTACTTCTTTTGGGTGATCAAAAACACCATGAAGCACTTTTCCCTCCATATCTTGTCCAACCTCAAAGTCCATGTGTGCAAGAAGCGTTGGTGTAATATCTAAAATGGATGCACCGCTAACGCGTTGTCCGCCATTTTTGATTCCTGGTCCAGACATTACAAAAATCCCGTACGGACTGTGCTCAACTGCCGGACCAGATGGTTCTTTAGGAATGTATTTGGGTCGCTGATGATCGGAATGAAATCCATGATCTGATACCAATAAAACGGTAGTATCTTCATCAATCAATTCAAGCGTTCGCTCAAGCATCATGTCGTGAAAGCGGTAACCGGATTCCACTACATTTTTATAATCCTCAAATTCTTTTTCATTGATTTCGGGCCGTCTTGGCGGATGAAAGCGCATAGCCAAATGCGAAAAATGGTCAATCGCATCATGGTATACTGCCATAAAATCCCAATCGGTTGTTCGCATAAGATTTGTCGATACCGCATGAACAGATGCCGCATTAGCAATTACTTTAACGACTCCAGACGTTCTTTTTGCATTTCGCAATTCCATATCGGACTCCAAGTTGGGAATGAAAGGCAAGGTCATGGAAAGTGTAATTTCATTGGGGTGTACACGCCATTGTTTCAATTCGTCAGAAAGGGATTTCGGGTGTACCGTACCCTTTGGCATTTCCCATTCCTCATCGATAGGTTTAGATGCCACTTGATAGTGATTGGAAACCATAACACCGTTTATTGGCTCTGCGGGATTACTTGGCCACCAAGAAACCACATTTGACTTCAATCCTTTGTGATGCAGAATGTTCCAAATGGCCTTAACTTTTCGTGATGTTGAGGTTACAGGTCTGAGTCCTGTGCCATCTGGATTAGGCTCTACAAATCCTCCTATTCCGTGCCTATCCGCTCTGAATCCCGATGCGATACTTGTCCAAAGCATAGGCGAAAGTGGAGGGTCTAAGGTTTGAATTTTACCGTAAACACCGCGCTCAATTAATCCTTTCAATGCAGGCATTTTACCTTGTTGAATCAATGGGTCAATCACCTTCCAGTCCGCAGCATCCCAACCGATGAGCAGCACTTTACTTTTTTTATTTTTGTTCATGCTGACCTTTTGGATTAACTTTTTTCTTCTTAGCCCCCTTTTCAATAGCATCACGCCACAATTTAATCCCAACATCTCCTAAGGCCAATAGACCTAACGAACCTTGAGGTGAAACGGTATAGTCTAACTTTTTCTCTTTACCCATGAACCAAATTTAAAGCAAAAAAAAAGACCGACGAATCGGTCTTTTCAAAAAATTTATTTCGAATTCTTAGTGAACGATCACTTTTTTCGTCATTGAACCTTCAGCAAACTGTGCGTTGATCACATAGATACCTGCAGAAAGACCGTTCAAGTCAACGATATATTCGTCGCTATCAACGTTTCCTGTTGAAACTGTTTGACCGTTAGCAGAAACTAAAGTGATAGCTCCTTCTGTTAAACCACCATTAACAACAACTTTAACGGTATTGTTAGGTTGGTTTACAAAGTGAACTAGGCTTTCCAACTCCATAGTATTCACTCCTGCCATTTGACCTGCAGTAATTGAACCATTTGGTGTTCCATTGTATGCGTAGTCTTTCAATGTCCAAACGTCAGCAACAGCTTGTACGTCTAAACGTGCCCATCCGTAATGCGTGTTACCCGCAACAACGAATTTCAAACCTAAATACTTATCCGTAACACCATTCCAATTTTCGTTGTATGGGTTGTTACTGTCAACATTGTATGCCATAGTGTTCGTTGCAGCAATCCAGTTTAAGGTTGCGTCAATCATATCACCTGAATTCAATGCCAAAGCGTAGTCGTATCCACTTGGAGACTCACCAGCAATTGCGTTAGAAGCTGCAGCAGTTCCATAAGGTGCAATGACAGTGTAACGAACTCTTGCTCCAGAAGTCACAACAGTATCTGCTGAGAACATTGCAAAATCAAAGTTTGCATCGTTATTTAAATCCAATCCGTAACCAATTTCGTTTCCTGGGTGAGCGAAATCAGGATTTACATCTGTGTATACAATTTGAGCATTCGCTCCAGAAGCACCTACTAATGCAGCAGCAGCAGCAGTGTACTTCCCTAATCTTTTTTGTAATTCTTTGTTCATAGACAAGCTTTTTAAATTCAGCCCAATATTAATAAAATAAAAGCTTAATTAAAATTTAATTTCAAATATTTTTTAAGTGCAGGATTATTTATATCTGCTATACCATTTATATATACAATATCTAAATTGGGTTGCTGAGAAAACCATGTTTCAATAACGCGAATTTGTTTTTCAATTGCCTCCTTCAATTCCATATTAAAGGTAGTTTGTTTGGCTCCATCCAATTCCATTAAGAAATCAGAAACATTTTGCACATCATCTTCAACATAGACAAAAGAATAATCAAACCTTCCCGTTAAGCTTCCAACCAACATCAAAGGAACAAAAACAATTTGCTCGTCAAAATCGGCCAACCAGTTTGGCTTAGAGATATCGACAAAACCACCGTGTAAATCATCAATATTACCCCCAATATTTACACCTTTTTCATTTAAATAATGAAGCAGGTCTTTCAGCTGCTTTGATGGAACTCCTGTGATAATAGTTTTTTCTCCTAATCTGTATTTAGAAACCAAAAGTCGATAATACGCGGCTTCTTTTTCGTTACCCAAAATTTCATGCAAATCTTGAAGCCACCTGTATGTTTTAGGTAAATTCGGTGCGATATTGGCAACGACTTCAAATGAGTGCACTGCAGCCTCATACTGTTTCAAGAATACCAGACACTCTCCAAGATGGAAATGTGCTTGAGGGTAATGGTATAATTTTTCTACGGCATTTAAAAAATATTCAAGTGCCAATTCGTATTCTTCATTTCTTAGCGCTGCCAAGCCCATACCATGGTGAGCATACGCATTGTCCGGATCAATTTCGATAGAACGCTTAAAGCAAGTTTTTGCAGCCTCAAGATCTCTCATAACTGTTAATACCTTACCCAATTCAAGAAGCACATCCGGCGCATCAGGGAATGATTTTTTTGCGTTGTCTAAAAGTTTTGCAGCCAAAGGCGCATTGTTCAAACCAATCTGAACTTTTGCCTCTAAGACATCTAAAAAGTTATCTTTTATTAACTTTCCTTGCCGAATAAACGCTATATATTCCTCAGCCAAAGCAAAACGTTTGGTTTTAATCGCACAGTTAATTATCTCAATTAAATATCTAAAATCTGGATATTCACGACTTTCAATTTCTAATAATAGCTCAAGCGCTTCATCGTATTGTCCACCACTCGAATACGATTTGGCTAAATAGAAATTGTTTTCGCGAATAACGTTTTTAAGGTATTCCTTTTTGGTATCGTCTGCATTTTCTGTGATTTTCATGTCATCGACATAACCCAAATCGATAAGCTGTTGCAAAGCCGCCTCATTCATGGCCTCATCAACTTGAGACAATTTTACCAATTCTCCACCTGGTTTATCAATCTTTTCCCAACTGTCAATGTATTTAATCTCACGAGGCTCCTCAAATATATCAGCAAGAGGCTTACCGTCCATATCCTTCCCCACTGGTAAATCAAAAAGTGTTAACAAGGTTGGTGTAACATCAAGGACTCTTGCGCCATGTATGCGTTCTCCTTTTTTGATACCAGGACCCATTGCAACAAAAATTCCATAGGGCGCATGTTCAACAGCAGGCCCAGAAGGAACTTGAGGTACATAACGCGGGCGTAAATGATCCGAATGAAATCCATGATCTGAGACAATAACTACAGTGGTATCCGAATCTACCATTTTGAGCAGTCGGTCGAGCATCATATCGTGAAACACATAGGCTCCTTTGACAACATCTTTGAACAGATCGTATGCCTCTTCATCCATACCCTCCATCTTTGGTGGATTGTATTTCATAAAAGCATGACTAAAATGATCAATAGCATCGTGATAAACTGCCGTAAAATCCCAGTCTTCCGTTTCCATGAGCTCGGTACATGCTCCGTGAATCGTACTTGCATGTGCCAAAAACTTGGCGATTACAGTCAAACGCTTATCTTGTTTTTTGTCCAAAGCAATTGCTTGCGGAACAAATGGCATAACAAGATTTCCAGTTATTTCATGAGGATGCACACGAACTTGCATCATCTTTTCGATAATTCTTTCCGGATAAATGGTACCTTCAGGCATTTCCCAATTATCCTTATCCATTACTTCTTTACCTTTCTTTTCTTGTTGGAACAGATTCGAAACCATGCATCCATTTATGGACTCCACGGGATTACTTGGCCACCATCCAACGATGTTCGATTTAAACCCTTCCATAGTTAACATGTTCCAAATCGCTTTTACTTTGCGAGAATGGGAGGAGACGGGCCTTACACCACCTTGACCGTCATGCTCAACAAAGCCCAGCACACCATGTTTATATGGACGAACACCTGTGGCGATTGAAGTCCATAACATAGGAGATAAAGGAGGATCTAAGGTTGCTAATCTTCCTCTAACACCATTTTCCACAACACTTTTCATTGCTGGCATTAGTCCATTGGCCATTAACTGGTCAATTATTTTCCAATCTGCCGCATCCCAACCTATTAAAAGGACTTTATTTTTCTTTTTCTGCATTTTTCTGCTCTTGTTCCCATTTATGTTTAGCCAACTTCCATGCTTTTATTCCTACATTACCTAGTGCTAGAATACCTAGCGATCCACCGGGAGGAACTTCGAAGGGTTTCCCATTTAGGGTAATCTTTATTTTTTTGTCTGATGCCATCCTATTTATTTCTATTTCTGTATAAATCGGGTCGAATCACTTCACACAAACTATTGATATCCGCATCTGCATTGATAAAATCAATTAGGGATTTAATTTGAGATTCGGGATCGTTAAGTAACTCATTGTAATTCATGTCGATGTATGAAATTTCATTTTCCTTAAAGAACCGGTACGTTTTCTTCAAATGAAAATCGTAGATGGTTCGGAATTTTTCTCTTTCACTGACTTGATCCTTTTGAAGCATTTTTTCTTGAGACCGTAAAATTTCATCCATTTCTCTTCGCATGAAAACAACTTTGTATTTTAACGTCAAGTCCAAATAGAGGGGTAACGGTGCAACAATTTTCACTGCTTTTCCACCAGCATCCTTTAAAAATTTATTATCAGTCACAATGCCTTTAACGGCCTCTAATTCGTAATACCCTTCTGGATTACTAATATCTCGCTCTCTTTTTCCATCGGAAAGAATTGGAATATTTGCCTTATTGATAAGTTGCATCATTAACGATGTTCCTGAACGGGGCAAACCGGTAACTATTAGAATTTCCTCCATATTTAATGGTATTGATTGAAATTCAAAGTTAATGAAATCAATATGGACTAAATAGAGGTCAGTACAATTTTATTTCGATGAAGATGTATTCCGCCTTTGATTTCGAGTTGTTTTAATAATCGAGATATCACGACTCTCGATGAATTTAAATCCTCCGCGATTTGTTGATGTGTCAGAGGCAATTCTAAACTACCGATGATTTTTGCTTGATCCGTTAGATATTTCAAAAGGCGCTCATCCAACTTCATAAACGCCATGGCATCGATAGTTTCGAGTAACTCCATCATTCTAGAGTGGTAACTTTGAAGAATAAATGCCCTCCATGACGGGTATTTTTCCATCCAAATTTCCATATTTTCAATTGGAATCATTAAAACCAATGAGGACTCCATTGCCAAGGCTTTAACTTCACTTTTGGATTTACGCATGCAACATTGCAAAGTCATGGCACACGTATCACCACCTTCTATGTAATAGAGCAAAAGCTCTTCACCTGCATTGTTTTCTCGAACTACTTTAATAGAGCCCTCAAGAATAATTGGTATAAAGGACATCTGATCACCCACATGCAAAATGTACTCTTCGGCATCGTATGCATGTAATGCACTTTTCGATTGCATTTCTGCTATAAGTTCCGGTTGTAAAATACCGGAGAATAAACTAGTTATTTTTTGATGCTGTTCCGTTGATATCGGTGTTTTTTTCATAGGAGAAGAAAAAGTTTGCCCAAATAATCTTGGACAAAGCGTACAAATAAGGCGTTAAAATTAATGTAAAAAATATAATAGCGCCTATTTGCCAACCAACAGAAAATGATGGTAAAAATAAATTAAATGATACCCAAATCGTCACAAATAATGCAACTGCCAAGGCATAGGATACATACATTGCACCGTAATAGAACCCGGGTTCAGCTTGATATTTTAATCCACATTTAGAGCATTCAGTATGGATATCTCCAGCTTTTGATAAATTATAAGGATGCGAAACAAAAAAATCACCCTCATGACAACGTGGACATTTGTGTTTGAATATGCTGTATAACTTGCTTCCCTTACCGAACATACTTTTTTCTTACAAAATTAGAAACTCTATTTAAAGTTAAGGTAACCAATGTTACATGATGAGGCTATTTATATTCAATTAAATTATTTTTAATAATGAACCGGTAAAACAAGAATTTACTATATTCAACACAAATTTTTGAAAATGAAAAAACTACTACTTCTATTTTCTTTCACTGTTGTGTTATCCCAATTGTATTTTTCACAGTGCACAACTACGAATGCAACTTCTTGTGAATGTGCTGATGGTACTGCAAATTGCTTACTACTTCCTGACATAACTGCATCTTGGAAAGGCATTTCAAATAATGGGTTTACGGAATATCCGCAAACCGGAGCAGGAACAAACTATAACGGACAAGGTTCTGATAACGGTAGACTCCGTGTAACAGGGTCAACGCCTAATATTGGTCACGGTTCATTTACCGTTCGAGGACAAGATGCTAACGGAAAAAGGACTTTTTTATGTGGCAGTGATACTGTATTTAATGTGAATGCTACCGGTGCTTTTACATGTCCGAATGGATATCCCAACCCTAAACAATTGATTACACAACGTATCTATAAAAAAGATGGAAATGCAATGACATTTGTTGATCAATACGCGGGAAGTGTAACCTATCACCCGGCTCACGGACACAATCACGTAGACGACTGGGCGGTAATGACTTTAAGAATACAGACCTCAGATCCAAATCCACTGAATTGGCCAATTGTTGGTACTGGTGCGAAAATAGGTTTTTGCTTGATGGATTACGGTCAATGTGGTACACCTGGAAGTACCTATGACGGCCATTGTCGTGATGACAATACGGTTTATATGGGTGGAAGTGTCATGTACAACGTTAATTTCCCCAATTGGAATCTTGGCGGAGGTAACTACAACTGTTCTGTTATTGAACAAGGAATTTCTTCTGGATGGACCGATGTCTATGGAAAGCATCTTGATGGTATGTGGATCAATATCCCACCAAACACATGTAATGGGGACTATTACATCGTTATGGAAGTGGATAAAAACAATATCTTTTTGGAAGAAAATGACGATAACAATTACACAGCTGTTCCAGTTACCCTTACCTTACAGCATCCAGCAGGAACACCTCAGGCACCAATAATTTCTTCTGACAATTCAAACAATTTGTGCGACGGACAAAGTATTACACTGACTGCAACAGCAGGTACAAATTATCTATGGTCTACTGGTGATACCACACAGACAATCACTGTTACACAAGCCGGTTCTTACACTTGTGAGGTATCGAACTATTGTGGAACCAATATTTCAGATCCATTTGTCGTAAACAATGTTGCTCCGAATCCACCAACAGCGGTAGGTGATACAATTTGTGTGTCCGGTTCTATGGAACTAACAGCATCAGCTTCAGGAGATATAACTTGGTACGATGCTGCAGGAAATTTCGTCGGCGCTGGACCTTCGTTTACAACTCCAAATTTGACAACATCAACAACCTATTACGTTCAAAATACTGATGTTTATACCGATTCTATTAATGCTGAACCTCACAGCAACGGAATAGGTGGAGGTGGCTGGGTCAACTCAGAACAATACGAAATTTTTAACAGTTTAATTCCATTCACTTTACAATCTGTTTTGGTTTATGCGCAAAATGCAGGATCCATAACTGTTGATTTGCAAGATGAAACCGGAGTAGTTCTGCAAACCACTACAGTCAATGTACCTATTGGTTCCAGCCGTATCGATCTAAATTTCGATGTACCTGTTGCTAATAATTTAAGGCTGGTAGGAAAAAACATAAACACCGGTGGAATGTACCGAAACAACAACAGTGCAACCTATCCTTATGATCTCACTGGAATCCTTTCAATTATTGGAGCATCAGCTGGTGCTTCTTATTATTACTACTTCTATGATTGGGAAATTCATACCGAAAACAGCACATGTCCATCTGATTTGGTTCCTGTTGAAGCCGTTGTAAGTTCATGCGCCTCTATTGGTGAAAATGTTCCTTTTAAGAATTCCATTCGCGTCTTGCCTAATCCCAACAATGGCTTATTCAACGTTGAATTTGTAACTCCATTTGAAGGATCAATTAAAACCGAACTCCTAAATATGGTAGGCGCTAAAGTTTATGAAACATCTTTTGATCACACAACAGGTTTAAATCAATTACCTGTTGAAACTAAAGGTTTGGCTAAAGGTGTTTACATTTTCAATATTTTCTTTGAAGGTAAAAATTACCCAACCCGAGTGATTATCGAATAAAATGCGTTTTGATTTAAAACTTCTATTTATGCTTCCGTTGCTTTTAAGTAACGGAAGTTTTTTTTTAAGTCAAACTACGTCGAATTGGGAAATTTTCAACAGTTCGAATTCACCCATTTCCAACAATACAATTCGCTGCTTAGCTGTGGACTCCAGCAATACCGTATGGATAGGAACTGATCATGGCTTGTTCGCATACAATCAAGGAACCTGGAGCAGTTACAACACGCTCAATTCAGGATTAACAGACGATTACATTAGAGCGCTGGCTGTTGATCACAACAACCACATTTGGGTAGGAACTACCTTAAGTGGGGTTTTTAAATTCGATGGAACTTCATGGGTTAATTTTAATACTTCCAATTCTGGTTTAGTTGATAATTTCATTCGAACCATTCGCTTTTCACCTAGCCATGAAATGTGGATAGGGACAGTTGAGGGTTTGTGCAGATACGATTGGAATGTATGGACAACATGGACCATT
>JBILIM010000307.1:0-3147 GCA_044349985.1 Crocinitomicaceae bacterium | reverse complement strand
ATTCCATTGGTGCTTGAAAGTGTAATTCCATTTTTTTATGGAAATCTCTGCATTTAACATCAATAGATTATGAGATTTCTAGGACTACTTTTTTTCTTTCATATTTTATCGATTAATCTGCTCTTTTCGCAGAATAACCAAGCTTTTATTCAGCTAACCATTCTTGATAAAAGGACGGGTGAAGGCGTGAACAATGTGCAAATCACATTTACGAACGACAAGGATTCTGTTATTACCAAAATATCTCATGGTAAGGGCAGTGCAGCTGTTTATTTAAATCAAAATGTAACATACCAACTGTCTTTTACTCATCCATTATATAATGCACATATATTAACAAAAAAAGTTGGAAGGGTCGAAGTAGATGATACCATTAATTGGATTGTTGAGATGACACCGCTCTCCAGCAGGACCTTGAATGAAGTCGTCGTAAGACCTCCTGGAGTTCCTGATACTGTTTTTCAATCTGAAGAAATAAGTGTTGCAGATTTCGAGATCTTACAAAATGGTAAAATCGTTTTGCTCACCTATCCCAAACAATTAAAAAAGGGGAGCGATTTAAAATTATACGATGGTCAACAGATTTTAAGTTCATTCTCAATTCCTGATGTTGCAGAAGAGCTCATACGCGATTTCAGAGGAAATGCCCATGTAATTTGTCAAGAACATGTTTTTTGCGTCAGTTTGGTAAACGATACGCTAAATCTGGCCACCTTACCCAAGGATTATTTCTATAACTACGTCGCGCCTATTGTCGATACTTCAACTACCAAATTGTTCTTTTCTAATTTTAATGAATTGTATCCTGCATTTGATTATTTTGCTTTTGATCAACTCGATTCGGTATACAAAAAGATTGCAGAAATTGAAGATGAACTCATGATGGAATTGTATCGTTCCGAATACAAGTGGGTTGATGTAAGAACCAAGCTTTGGGCGAAATATAAAGAATTGGAAACAGGAATTGATGCCGAAATTTGGGTAGGGGCAAATTATTTCACCCAATCGCTCTATTATAAAGAATTGTATGCCCCTATGTTTGGTAAAAACGACACGTTTTATGTGTTTGATTACTACAAGGACAGGATGCTGAGTTTTGATAAAAATGGCGAGCCTATTGATTCTGTTGCTATTTATCACCATTACAATCCGAAATATTCAGGATGGGCCAAAAAATTACTTCAAGACAGACAAACAGGAATCATCTATGCACTTTATGAAAAAGATGGATTTACCTATTTGGGTCTGATGGATTTAAAAACGGGTGAAGTTTCTGAAAAAGTAAAACTTGCATACAAGTATGTTGATAAAGTACGGGTGCACAATAATTCCGTTTATTACATCTACAGACCTTTTGAATCTGCACAGAAAAAGTTCCTGTACAAGGAGCGATTACCTTATCAATTTGAAAAAGCGAAAATTCCTCAGGGCCAGGAAAGTTCAATCGATACCGGTAAATGATCCGAATAACCACCAAGATAGGTGCTTCCACCATAAGTTCGAAACGGTACAATTTGACCTTTATACTCGGTTAGAAGAAAGGGGAATGAATGTATTTTGCCAGAGCTTGAACATACTTTAAATCCTTTCTTTGAATTCTGTAAGCTTGGACTCACAAAAATATGATCCAAGACATCCCATGTTTCCTTGTAATTGTGTGAGCCTCCAAATTCACCGCTTTCATGCGTAATCATTGGATTTAACTTTTCATCAATCAATTGTGGGGCTTTGTCCGTTGGGTAGTCGTTTAGATCTCCCATGAGCACTATTTTTGCATTAGCATTTGCATTTAGAACCGAATCAATAAAATTTCGAGCATTTTTAGCGGCTTCCAAACGAAGCGGTTCACTTTCTAATTGTCCTCCTCTTCGGCTTGGCCAATGGTTGACCATGACAAAAATGGTGTCTTTCTTACGACTGAATTTTCCCCAAAGAATATCCCTTGTTGAAGGTTCAGTTTGATTCGGTAATACAAAGCGAAGCTTGCCAGAAGAAATCAATTTCACAGAGCTGCTATCATACATTATAGCTACATCGATTCCTCTGGCATCTGGACTTTCTTCATGAACGATTCCAAACGATTTTCTGCTTTCGGAATGCGCATTCAAATCCCTTAAAACGGATTCATTTTCAATTTCACACATTCCAATGAATAGTGGATTTGGCATTAAATCAAAAACTTGATTAATATGGTTTCGCTTTGCAAGGTATTTTTCGGAATTCCAATTGTTTTCACTTGAAGGAAGAAATTCTGCATCATCATTGGTGCCATCGATGGTGTCAAAATAATTTTCAACATTGTAAAAAACTACAGATCTCGTTTTTTGAGCATAAAAAGGGACGCTGAAGACGATAAATAAAAAATAAAGGGTAAGGCGCATTTTGTTTTTTATTTAAAATTAGTGTTTATTGGTTGAAAAAATGCGCATTTAAGAAATAATCCAATTTCTGGCTAACGGGCCTTCACAAAATAGTAAATCGAGAATAGATAAGTCGGATTTACATGAATCTTCCGAGGGAAAAACCTGGATATAAGATTTGATTTCTATTTGATCATCAAAATTATAGATTCGATAATCTTTCTCGTAATCCGAAATAAAAGATTGCGTGAAATTCAATTTAACTGGTAAGGACAACCATTTTAGTATTGAATTTGTGATTGCTGTATTGAATTCTAATAAAGAAATCTGAGTTGAAAAAAGCAACTGTTTTATTTCATTTTCATAATGTTCAAAAAAGGGAGCAGCTGCATATGCGCTATGTATCGACCTCCAGTGTTCTTTTCTCCAGGATTTATCTTCGGAAATTAAAATCTGATCTATTGGTGTTTTGGAACCATTGGGTTTGATAACAGGTACAGATAGCACCAATTCACCATTAGCACCGAGAATCTTGCATCTCGAGCGAAGGGATTGTTTGATGAAATGTTCTTTTGTTTCAATAAAAGATACACGCTCGCTACTGAGCAATCTGAAGTATTCCAAATTTCCAAAATACGAAGTTGGAAATACGGATTGCATTACTCAATCCATTTGAATATGCGATCCCAACGAATACCAATTGCTGGGTCTATACTTTTTGAGAACCAAACTAATGATGCCCTTCCAACAATATGATCTTCAGGTACAAAACCCCAGAATCGGGAAT
>JBILIM010000306.1:0-3152 GCA_044349985.1 Crocinitomicaceae bacterium | reverse complement strand
GCCCTTCGTGATATTATTGGTGAAGTGCTGAAAATATCAGGGACTTCGAGAACGGCTCAGTTTCTTGATGATATTAAGGAGCTTGGTTATGAAATGGCTTTCAAAGGAGGACTTTCGTTCAACTTGGATGATATCATCATACCAAAGGAAAAAATTGAATTGGTTGCCAAAGCAGAGAACGAAGTTAAAGAGGTAATGATGAACTATAACATGGGTCTTATTACCAATAACGAAAGATACAACCAGATCATTGATATTTGGACGCATACGAATTCAAGACTTACGCATACTTTAATGGAACAATTGAAGAATGATAAGCAAGGATTCAACTCCATCTACATGATGTTCGACTCTGGTGCTCGTGGTTCTAAGGAACAAATTCGTCAGCTTTCAGGAATGAGAGGATTGATGGCGAAGCCTCAAAAATCAGGTGCATCAACTCAAGAAATTATTGAAAATCCAATTCTTTCTAACTTTAAAGAGGGACTTTCAATTCTTGAGTATTTTATCTCGACTCACGGTGCGCGTAAAGGTCTTGCTGATACAGCCTTAAAAACAGCTGATGCTGGTTACCTAACGCGTCGTTTGGTTGACGTTGCTCAAGACGTTGTTATAAATGCCGATGACTGTGGTACTTTGAGAGGGATTGTAGCTACTTCATTGAAGAAAAATGATGAAGTTGTTGAACCTTTGTATGACAGAATTTTAGGCAGAACATCTGTTCATGATGTATATTACCCTGAATCCGACAAGCTGATTGTTTCTGCTGGTGAATTGATATCTGAAGAAGTTGCTACAGCAATTGAAAAAGCTGGAATTGAGGAGGTTGAAATCAGATCAGTACTCACATGTGAAATGAGAAGAGGTGTTTGTTCTAGATGTTACGGAAGAAACCTCGCAACACACCGTTCAGCGCAATTGGGTGATTCAGTTGGTGTTATTGCAGCACAGTCAATTGGTGAACCAGGTACACAGCTTACATTAAGAACGTTCCACGTGGGTGGTACGGCATCGAATATTGCGGATGTTTCAGACATGAAAGCAAAAGCAAATGGTAAGCTGGAAATTGAGGAATTACGTACCATTGAAAAAGTAAATGCAGATGGTTCCAAGAAGGTAGTTGTTGTAGGTAGATCGGCAGAATTAAAAATCACTGATGAAAAAACAGGGATTGTTGTAATGAACGCCAATGTGCCTTACGGCTCTGAAATGGTTGTCGAAAACAATTCTAAAATTAAGAAAGGTGATGTAATATGTAAATGGGATCCATACAACGCTGTTATCGTTTCTGAAGTTTCTGGTAAAGTTGTTTTTGATAGTATTATTGAAGGTATTACATACCGCGAAGAAGTCGATGAACAAACAGGATTTACAGAAAAAGTAATTACTGAATCCAGAGATAAGAAGAAGAATCCTGCTATTCACATCATTGATGCAAAAACGAAAGAAGTATTAAGAGAATACTCTTTGCCTGTTGATGCGCATATTGCAGTGAATGAAGGCGATAAAATTGAAGCAGGTGATATCTTGGTAAAAATACCTAGAGTAGCAGGTAAAACTGGAGATATTACAGGAGGTCTTCCTCGTGTAACAGAATTGTTTGAAGCACGTAATCCATCGAATCCAGCTGTGGTTTCAGAAATTGATGGAATCGCTGAATACGGTAAAATAAAGCGTGGTAACCGAGAAATTCAAATTACCTCCAAAACAGGTGAAACCAGAAAGTATCTTGTATCCTTATCTAAACACATATTGGTTCAAGAAAATGATTTCGTAAGAGCTGGACAGCCGCTTTCTGATGGAGCGATAACTCCGAATGACATTTTGAATATTGAAGGTCCTACAAAGGTTCAGGAATATATCGTGAATGAAATTCAAGAGGTATACCGTTTGCAAGGTGTGAAAATTAATGATAAGCACTTCGAAGTAATAGTTCGTCAAATGATGCTTAAAGCAGAAATCGTTGATGCAGGAGATACGAGATTCCTTGAAGGACAATCGGTTCATAAGGCTGATATCATGGAAGAAAATGATGCTGTATTTGGAATGAAGGTCGTTGTTGATGCTGGTGATTCATCATCTTTGAAGCCAGGTCAAATATTGTCTGCCCGTCGTTTAAGAGATGAAAATTCACAATTAAAGCGTACAGATAAGAAACTGGTAGAGGCTCGCGATGCTGTTCCTGCAACTTCAACACCATTACTACAGGGTATTACACGTGCATCTTTACAGACGCAATCATTTATTTCTGCAGCATCGTTCCAGGAAACGACTAAAGTTCTTAACGAGGCAGCAATTTCAGGAAAAGAAGATCATTTACTTGGATTGAAAGAAAACGTAATCGTTGGACATTTGATTCCTGCTGGAACAGGTGTTCGTAATTTCCAAAAACTTATAGTAGCCTCGAAAGAAGCATACGAAGAAATGGTTGAAAACGATTAGAATTTATAATGATAATGAAAGAAGTCGGCTTATGGTCGACTTCTTTTTTTTAGACCAATTATGAATAATAGGTTTCATCCACTTTTTATTGAATAACTTGTGAAGTTTCAATCAAAAAAATGTAAATTCACTTCAAACTTAAATGCGCATGGAAAATAATGAACATCAGGTAAATATAGAGTTGGATGAAGAAACTGCATTAGGAGTCTATTCTAACTTGGCAATTATTACCCACTCTCATGCTGAAATGGTTTGTGATTTTGTTCAAATGATGCCTGGTATGCCAAAAGCAAAGGTAAGATCACGTGTCGTGATGACACCTCAAAATGCCAAACGATTTATGAGGGCTTTGATAGACAATGTTCAGAAATATGAACAACATTTTGGTACCATAGAGGAAAATGATGTGCCACCAATGCCCCCAATGAACTTCGGTACTCCAAGTACTATGGCCTAAAAACTAATGAAAGCATTGATTCTACTTTTTACCTTATATTTTGGAGTACTTTCAGCCGCTCCAAATTTGCAAGGTATTCAGTTTTTCAAGTTGCAAAATTTGTTTGAGCATTATTCCCAACACCAAAACAGTTCGGAACATTTTGAATCTTTCGCAGACTTTATAGTTGATCATTATTTAAAGAATCATACCACTAACGATAACGAAAGGGAATTGCCCTTCAAGACCATTCAATCAAACATGGTTTTAATTT
>JBILIM010000386.1:0-3154 GCA_044349985.1 Crocinitomicaceae bacterium | reverse complement strand
AGAAATGGTAAAGTGTGCACCCTGCTTTTCAATTTGGTCAAGATAGCTGGGATTCGAGATGAACGAAATTGCCCTTTTGTCGGCTGCACTCAAATCATTAAATTTATTCATCCAAGCATCGCTTTCATCGTATTTCCCATTTTGTTTTAATGCATGGGCATATAAGAATAGGTGTTCTTTAGTGGCCACAGGAGATTGTATCATTTTTGCAAATGACGTCTCCGCAAGATCCATTTTGTTCAAGTTGTAATAGCAAATGGCCAACTTACCAAGCATTTCAGGACTCTCTACTTCTGATCCTAACAATTCTTCATATATTGTTGATGCATAGGAATAGGCCAATTTGGTGAAATAGTTATCGGCTTTCTGTAATTTTCCAGATTGTCCAAAAGTGTTTAAACCTGCTACTATTGCTATTAATAAAAGTAATTTCTTCATTTTAATTTTTTTGTTTTTTAGAAGTATCGTGGTGATCTAATTCCTTCTTTCTTAAAGACAAAATCGTAGGACAACATCATTTCAAAAGTTCCGTAATTAAAGTTCCGTAATGCCTGTGTACCGAAATCTGAAGCCACACCAACCTTGAATTGAGGTGTAATTTGATATTGTGCAAAAACTCCAAAAGCAGCATTTAAGCGATACATGGCTCCTAACCAAACTTTTTCTCTATAAATTCCAGCGGCACTTAAATCAATACTAATGGGTGCTCCCAAAGTCATTTTAAGCTGTGTGGTAGGTCGAAGTTTCCAATAGTTAGAAAGCTTAATAACTCCACCTGCGATAGCAAAATAGTGTCGGCGCTCCTTGTTTTCGGATTCCGTGCCATCGTAGGTGTTCTCAAGGATTTTAGGTGTGCTTGCACCAATAAAAAATGATGGTGTATGGTAATAAATACCGAATCCAAAGTTTGGATTGATTTTATTTCTTACGTTTTGTATCAGCTTAGGATCCGTTGCTTCCGTAGTAATTAATCCATCGGTTTTTGTAGAAATCATATTTACACCCGCTTTTAATCCAAAAGCTAATTTATGTCCTTTGTCATTGAGTTTTAAGGTGTATGAAAAGTCACCGTAAAACATAGTTTGTTTAATGGGTCCTGCTTCATCGTTTACCATTGTCAAACCAAGCCCTACGGATTCGTAGTTCAATGGTGAATGAACACTTAACGTAGTAGACCTTGGTCTACCATCAAATCCTACCCATTGCTCCCTATGAATTCCGGTAACATTTAACATCCCTTTACTACCTGCATATGCTGGATTTACGAAAAGCGTATTGTCAAAATACTGCGAAAACTGCGGATCTTGTTGAGCAATTGCCATCATATTTCCGAGAAATATGAATCCCAATAATAATTTAAATTTTTTCATTTTTTTATTCAATAGCATTAGCGTTGTAAATAAATATATCCTTTAAAAATATCATCCTTGCCATCCTCTTTTAAGTCAAGCATGTAATAGTATGTTCCGGTAGGTAGTCCTTCGTTCCCAATTACAATTCCTTGGTTAACTGTTCCAGTCCAATCGTTCTGATATCCCGTTGTACTGTATACTAAACTACCCCATCTGTTAAATATGATAATTTCATTGTTTGGATAATTTTCAATTCCTAGAATAACGAATTCATCATTAATTCCATCGCCATCAGGCGTGAATGCCTCAGGGATTACAATTCCACATGTATTTGGATCACATGGATCAAAAGGATTACTGCCACCATCTGTTTCTTCTCCATTTGTTATTCCATCTCCGTCGCAATCCAAATCAGCCCAAGTATCTGAAGGTGTTACCGTTTGACTGGCAACCAATAAATCACAAGGATCAATAGGATTCGTACCATCAGTTACTTCTGTTCCATCCAATACACCGTCTCCATCTGTGTCCGGATTGAATGGATCCGTACCTTCCGTTGCTTCCTCACCATTGGTTAACCCATCATTATCACAATCTAAGTCAGCCCAAGTCGTAGCAGGCGTTACGGAAATACTCGCTAACAATAAATCACAAGGATCTAATGGTTCAGTTCCGTCTGCAACCTCTGTTCCGTCAGTAACACCGTCACCATCTGTATCCGGATTGAATGGATCTGTACCTTCGGTTGCTTCTTCACCATTGGTTAACCCATCATTATCACAGTCAAGTTCAGCCCAAGTCGCAGCAGGCGTTACGGAAATACTCGCTAACAATAAATCACAAGGATCTAATGGTTCTGTTCCGTCCGCAACCTCTGTTCCGTCAGTAACACCGTCACCGTCTGTATCCGGATTGAATGGATCCGTTCCTTCCGTTGCCTCCTCACCATTGGTTAACCCATCATTATCACAATCTAAATCTGCCCAAGTCGCAGCAGGTGTAACGGAAATACTTACTAACAATAAATCACAGGGGTCTAGTGGTTCAGTTCCGTCTGCAACCTCTGTTCCGTCAGTTACACCATCACCGTCTGTATCCGGATTGAATGGATCTGTGCCTTCGGTTTGTTCGTCTCCATTTGTTAATCCGTCGCTGTCACAATCTAAATCGTTCCAAGCTGCTGAAGGTGTAAGTGAAACACTGGCAACATCAACGCTACATGGGTCTGAAGGATTTGTTCCGTCAGCAATTTCATCAGCATTTGTCACACCGTCACCATCACAATCCAGATTAGGGTTCGTTAAACAGCCATCTACTGTTATGAAAATGGTATCGTTCACGCAGATTGCAGGAAGCGGTGTTCCATCGTCACATATTTCTACAATTACAGTGTCAGACCCTGAAAAACCAGCATTTGGTGTGTAGGTATATGTTCCATCTGAATTGATTGTTATCGTTCCATTTGTTGGTCCAGATAACGGTGTTGTATTCACGACCAAATTTCCATCAATATCCGTATCACCAGAATTGGTCAAATCACCGCTTACTGGAATTTGCTGCGGTGTAACATGTGTTTCATTATCTACAACAGGACCGTCGTTGATAGGGTTAACGGTGATGAAAATCGTATCGTTCACACAGATAGCAGGAAGTGGCGTTCCGTTGTCACAGATTTGCACCACCACTTGATCGTTACCATTAAAGTTAGCATTCGGAGTGTAGGTATACGTTCCGTCAGCGTTTATAGTAATTGTTCCGTTTGAAGGTCCAGAGGTTGGTGTTGTATTCACCACCAATGTACC
>JBILIM010000305.1:0-3156 GCA_044349985.1 Crocinitomicaceae bacterium | reverse complement strand
TTCTGGTCTGTCAGCAGTAATAACCACCAAGGGCAAACACTGATAATACGCCTCAGCAATTGCTGGATAATAATTCAAAGGAGCTGAACCAGACGTGCATACAATGCCAACAGGCGCTCCCAATTGCTGGGACATACCAAGCGCAAAAAACGCCGCGGAACGTTCGTCATGTATTACAAAACAATTCACCTCAGGATGTTCATCAAAAGCAATAGTAAAAGGTGCATTTCGAGATCCTGGCGATATGACCACATTTCGCATACCATGAGAAACACATTGACTCACAAGCAATTGAACACCGTTCTTCTTGGTAGATATCATGAATTCAAAGGGTTAAGTTCAACATGGTCGAGTAAGGTACGACTTTTATTCTCGGTCTCTTGCCATTCTAATTCTGAATCCGAATGGGCTGTTATTCCTCCACCTACAAACATATACATTTGATTACCTATTATTCTCGAACACCTAAGATTGACAAAAAGTTCGATTTCATTATCACCACACCAACCAATAATTCCTGAATACAACGAACGATCATGAAGTTCTGTTTCAAGAATTTGTGCCAAAGCTTCTTTTTTTGGAAACCCACAAACTGCTGGCGTTGGATGAATATTCCGAATAAAGTCAACAAAATGGTTCCTTTTGAAATCAAAGCTTAACTTGGTCATTAAATGCTTTACTGGTCCGGCGGCATAAGGTATTGAAGCCTCAACACAAACGTTTTCCGACACCTTTTCTAACTCATTTTTCAAATAATCGGTAACTATGCTTTGCTCTTCTATTTCCTTATCATTCCATGCACTATCGTCATCTTTTTTCTTGGTTGCTGCAAGTGACATTGTGTGACCTCTATTTTCATTTACCTTAAGAAAAACCTCTGGAGACGCACCTATCCAGGTACCAAAAATCTGAGAAGAAATCAAGTAAACAAAGGCATTTGGATAAGAAATGCAGAGTTTTTTAAAAACTCCCTCTACATCCAATTGGTCAATATCTGATTTTTTGACCCTTGACAAAACACATTTTTTCAAATCGCCAGAATGCATTTTAGCAATCAATTTTTCAAATTGAGCTCGATATTGAGTATAGTTCACTACAAATAAATTCGACGCAATACCGTTATGAAAGTCTTTGAAAACCTCCTGATCACTTTCTCGAAATACGTACCAATTTTCAGCCTGAAAGTCAATAACAATGAAGCCTGAAACCTCATTAATGTTCGGATTGCTTTCGAAATGTCCAAATTTTAATTGAACGTCCTTACCTGGAATTCTATATTTTAATAAATCAGCCAATTTGCTTTGTTTTATCAATAATAAGAACCGTCAAACGTCCTGTACAAATTAACCTATTGCTATTTAAATCAAATAAATCGACTTGCCAAATGTGTGTGGAACTTCCATGGTGAATTAATTTTCCAATTGCTTTAACTACACCTTCTTTCATTGCGCCGATATGATTTGCATTTATTTCCAATCCTACTGGAGCTTGTTTTTCCAAATCAATAATACAAGCGGATCCCATAGATCCAATACTTTCAATTAGAACCATACTTGCCCCACCGTGCATTAACCCCATAGGTTGTTTAACTTTTGAGGTTACCGGCATTGTAGCAATGATGTAATCAGAACCAACTTCTTGACATTCGATATCAAGAAATTCCATCATTGTGCCTTTGTTAAATGTATTGATTCTTTCTACTGTCCAAGTCGCATCCATCATGAATACAAATTTAATAAAACAAAAGCTTTGAAATTTTTAAGTGCAGAACTTCTAAAAGAATAAATATTAACTTTGATTCGATGATTCAAAGTAACGTAAATCTCTTAGCCTATAACACTTTTAGCATCGGTGTTAATGCAAAATATTTTGCTCGATTTGAAAACGTTGATGCGTTAAGATCAATTTTGAAAAATAACCCGGATGAAGAGCTATTAATTTTGGGCGGTGGAAGCAATATCCTATTTACCAAAGACTTTAACGGTATCGTTATAAAAAATGAAATTAAAGGTTTCAGAATTATTGAGGAAAATGAAAATTATGTGGTCGTAGAGTCAGGTGCTGGAGAAAATTGGCATCAATTTGTTCTGAGGTGTATTGATCACAATTTTGGCGGCTTGGAAAACCTCAGCCTCATTCCTGGTAGCGTTGGTGCTAGCCCCATGCAAAATATTGGAGCTTATGGTGTTGAGATTAAAGATGTTTTTGAAAAACTCCAGGCTTATCACATACCGACAGGTGAAGTACATGAGTTCAAACACAGCGATTGTGAATTCGGATATCGCGAAAGCATCTTCAAAAGGAAGTTGAAAGGCCAATATGTGATTCTTACCGTTTCTTTTAAGCTTTCAAAAAAATCAACTATCAACTCATCTTATGGTGCAATTGAGAGCGAATTAGAAAAAATGGGCATTTCTAGTCCAACCATTCGAGATATAAGTAATGCCGTTATTGCAATTCGCACTTCGAAGCTTCCGGATCCCAAAATAATCGGAAATGCAGGAAGTTTCTTTAAAAATCCTGTTGTGCCGAAAGCGTTACTCTTGGAAATCCAAAAGACCTTTCCAGACGTGCCGTTTTATGCTAATGAAAATTCCGAAACCGTAAAACTTCCAGCTGGATGGCTGATTGAAAAAGCTGGATGGAAAGGTAAAACATTTGAAAACTTCGGTGTACACAAAATGCAAGCATTGGTTTTGGTAAATTATGGTAGCGCCAAAGGAAGTGAAATTCTGGAACTGTCAGCGCAAATCATTAAAGATATTACTGATAAGTTTGGAGTAACATTAGAAAGAGAGGTCAACATCCTTTAATTTACCAGGCATCTTCGGTACCATCTTCGAGATTCGATTCTTGAATGAGTTTTTTCCAATCGTAGCTACCATCTTCAGAGTCTCTAAGGATTTCGAGATAGTCTTCATTTTCAATTTCATAGTGTGCAATTGATTCTCCGGTATAATCTTCAATCGTCTTCAATAGCTTTCGTTCTTCATCACTACAAAATGATATGGCTTGCCCCTTATTGTTTCCCCTACCCGTGCGTCCGCAGCGATGCACATAGTTTTCAGGATCCTCAGGCAAATCATAATTGATCACGTATTCCACAGTTGGGATATCAATACCTCTTGCGGCTAAATCGGTAGTAACTAATACTCT
>JBILIM010000304.1:0-3165 GCA_044349985.1 Crocinitomicaceae bacterium | reverse complement strand
AAGTGTCAACATAAGCCATAGTAGGGGGATTAGAGCTAACATCTGCTACTAAAACCACTTTTGCCCCTGCAACAAGTGCATTGCTGGATGATCTTACAAACACTTTTAAAATTGATGGGTCCTTATTCTCACAACCAGAGAATAGAGAAAGCATCAATACGAGCGCAACAGGCACTACTAAAAAAGACTTAAAAGTTTTCATTTTAATTGCTTTAAGAAATCAAATATACGTTTATTTTGAATTGTTTCAACATGTTGGTTTTGCTTATTTTCTTAACTTCGCTACAACATTACTCAGGTCACTTAAACACATTTGGCCTAAAAAAAGTTACAAGTCATTCGAGTTAATGTCTAACTTGAATTAATGGAATGGTGTGAATATGAAAAGTCAAATTGATGCACTTAGTGCAAAAATCGAATCTTTCGAAATTAAAGACAAGCAACAATTAGAAGTTTTTAGGATCGAATTTCTCGGGTCAAAGGGTCATATCAAAGGCCTTTACGGGGCATTAAAAGACGTTCCAAACGAGCATAAAAAGGAGTGCGGTCAACTTATCAATACTTTGCGAAATCTTGCTGAGGAAAAGTACAATAAACTTAAAGATAGCCTAGATTCGGATACAAATACTTCATTTAATTACGACTTTTCTAGACCAGGTGACATCAATGAAATCGGGTCTCATCATCCCATTTCACT
Source organism: Crocinitomicaceae bacterium (assembly GCA_044349985.1). Classification (GTDB taxonomy): domain Bacteria; phylum Bacteroidota; class Bacteroidia; order Flavobacteriales_D; family Crocinitomicaceae; genus M0103. Next base: position 2,468 of record JBILIM010000304.1, on the reverse strand, counting down.
TGTAAGAAAGGAAATCGTTGATATATTTAGTAGAATTGGTTTTTCTGTTTCCGACGGACCCGAAATCGAGGACGACTGGCATAATTTTTCCGCTTTAAATTTTCCGCCAGAACACCCGGCAAGAGATATGCAAGATACTTTTTTCGTCCATAAAGGTGAAAATGAAATGGCACTTCGTACACACACCAGTTCCGTGCAGGTTCGGGTAATGGAATCTTCTGAACCACCGATTCGAACAATTTCTCCAGGAAGGGTCTACAGAAACGAAGCTATTTCTGCCAGAGCACATTGTTTTTTTCACCAGATAGAAGGCTTGTACATCGACAAGGGAGTGTCTTTCGCTGACCTTAAACAAACGTTGATGTATTTTGCGAAAGAAATGTTTGGTGAGCAGACGCAAATACGCCTAAGGCCTTCTTATTTTCCTTTTACGGAGCCGAGTGCAGAGGTAGATGTGTCATGTTCAATTTGTAATGCTAAAGGTTGTAATGTTTGTAAACACAGTGGTTGGCTCGAAATTTTAGGTTGCGGAATGGTTGATCCGAATGTATTGGAAGCAGCCGGAATAGATGCGACTAAATATTCAGGTTTTGCTTTTGGAATGGGTGTTGAAAGAATTACGCAATTAAAGTACAAAGTAAACGACCTTAGATTGTATTCTGAAAATGATATACGTTTTCTCCGACAGTTCCGTGCATCTTGGTAAAAATTAAATTATGGCTATTTCTTGGATAAATCTTACCGAAACCAATCATGTAGATGCTGCGATTGAAAATTCGAACGAAAAAACTATAGTTTTTTTCAAACACAGCACAAGATGTATTGTGTCGCGACATGCGCTGCTTCAACTTGAAAAAGAATGGAATTTCAATAACGATACTATTGACTTTTATTTGCTTGATTTACTTAATCATCGCAATGTATCCAATTACATTAGTGACGCTACAGGTGTTTATCACCAATCGCCACAAATTGTTGTAATACAAAACAAAGCGGTTATTTATACGGCCTCTCACGAAGGCATTAACGCCATGAATTTGCATCAAAAACTAAATTGACATGAAAAACCTATATTTCAAACTGCTTTTTATATTCAGTATTTGTTTTTTGATTACCGCTTGTTCAGAAGAAAAAAATACTTCTGAAAATGAACAATATGCGGTATTTGACCTCGAACCTTCCCTTTCTTTAAAATATGGCGATGTAAAAACAGTACCGATTTCAATAAAAAATCAAAATATAAAAACCCTACAACTATCCGTTGATGATTCAACAATTACCATTTGGAACAATCCCAAAAATAAAGTTGAACATAAACTGGAAACAAAAAATATCGGTGTTGGCGCGCATACATTATATCTTAATATTGCTTTGAAAGACGGCAACCAATTCACAGAAAGCATTCAAGTGGTTGTGCTTTCAGATCTTATTCCTCAAAAATGGAAGCCTACAATTAAAACTATTTATCCGCACAATGCCTCAAGTTTCACACAAGGTCTTGAATTTTGCAATGGTGAATTGTTCGAGAGTACCGGAAACTTTGGGCAAAGTTTTATAGCTAAAGTAGATTTATCAAATGGAAATCATTTACAGAAAGTGCCTCTGGATAATCAATATTTTGGCGAAGGCATTACCTTGTTGAATGGCGAAATTTTTCAAATTACTTGGCAACAAAATAAGTGTTTTGTTTACAAACAGTCTGATTTAACAAAATTGAGATCTTACGATTACAGTGGGGAGGGCTGGGGACTTTGCAACGATGGTAAAAGCATTATCATGAGTGACGGAACAGAAAAACTCGTTTTTCGTAACCCAAATACCTTTGCGGTTGAACGAACCATTCAGGTTTACAATAATGTAGGTCCGGTAATGGAATTGAACGAATTGGAATTCTTTGAAGGTAAAATATACGCCAACGTATGGCGAACAAATACTATTGTTGCTATCGATGCGTATACCGGAAAAGTTATTGCTGAAATTAACGCAGAAGAACTTGAAAAAGCCGGAAAAGGAAATGGTGACGTATTAAATGGTATTGCTTATAATTCGTCAACAAGAAGCTGGTATCTCGGTGGAAAAAATTGGCCGAAATTGTTTGAGGTTTCGTTCGATAGCCTACCTTAAATTTTCCTTGCTACAAGGATGAAAACATCCTTTTAATGGGTGTTGAAAGTAGTAAATGGATCAAATCGATGAATCGTGTTGATTTCTTTCAATAGCCCGTGTTCAACGCGCACTACCCTTCCTGGAAATTTTTCAACAACTGTCATGTCATGCGTTGCCATAAGCACTGCCGTATTTTCTTCCTTTGCAATGGCAAGCAACAATTGCATAATTTCTTCAGAGGTTTCCGGATCTAAATTCCCTGTAGGCTCGTCAGCGAGTATGAGTTGTGGTTTATTCAGCAAGGCTCTGGCAATAGAAACCCTTTGTTGTTCTCCTCCAGATAGCGCATGAGGCATCGCATT
>JBILIM010000303.1:0-3177 GCA_044349985.1 Crocinitomicaceae bacterium | reverse complement strand
CTTCATTGCGGAGAGAGCGGGATTCGAACCCGCGGTACAGTTACCCGTACGTCAGTTTAGCAAACTGGTGGTTTCAGCCACTCACCCATCCCTCCTTTGTTCAAAGAACTAGAGCGCAAAAATATAAAAAGTGTTGGATGTGCCAAGAATAATAAAGTAAAAAAGAAAAATAATTAATTGAAATGGAACAATAAATACTTCATTAAAGTCAAATAGGCCAATAAAATCCACAAAAGATGGTAAGGTTTTCTTAAATCGTAAAAAGAAGAAACCACGGCCAAAATGACAATACCGAGTAATTCTATAAATGGTATTGAAAACAAGGGGTGAATTATAAATAACGGCAATGCTAGAAAAAATACAAGATATTTCTTATTACCAATCATGGAGAAAATGGTATGTGTCATCCAAAGCAACAATAAAATGTAATAACACAACTTTAAGTACTGAAAAGGCAATCCTTCTACAAAGTCTGCCAAAGATTGCGTTGAGAGGAAAAAAGTCCAAAAATAGGGTGATGCCAAAAGGAAAAAGGTTGCCGTGGCACCTGAAATTAAGGCCGTCGTTTTATCCTTCCTGTAATTTAATCGCAGTATTTGAATGGTCACCATGGCGAATACAAACTCATTTAATGGAAAAGGGTATAAAAAAGCCCCTTTTTCAACCCAGATGGTCGCCGTGTATACTAATGTTGTTAAAATCCCAAGAAATACAGCTTTTTCTTCCTTAGACATTATTTATTGGCCAAAGCGGTTTCGATATAGTCAAAAGTGGAAAGTATAACTGCTTTGCCATCAACAACAGCTACGTTATGTTCAAAATGCGCACTTGGTAAACCGTCAGCAGTTACAATGGTCCATTTATCATCCAATTGCAATACTTTTTCAGTTCCCATGTTTATCATAGGTTCGATAGCGATGGTTAACCCATTTTGGATTTTCTTCCCTCTTCCTCTTCTCCCATAATTAGGAACTTGCGGATCTTCGTGAAGCGAACGTCCCAAACCATGTCCAACAAGATCTCTAACTACGCCATATCCGTGTTTTTCGGCATGCTGCTGAATGGCATAACCGATATCTTCAATTCTGTTGGATGTATTGCATTCTTCAATTCCCAAATACAAACATTCTTTAGTAACTTGAAGCAATTTTCTGACTTCAGGTTTTACATTACCCACCTCAAAGGTATAGGCATGATCCCCATAGAAGCCGTCTACAATAGCCCCACAATCTACAGAAACGACATCGCCGTCAGCTAAAGGTCGATCTGTAGGCAAACCGTGAACCACTTGTTCATTAACTGAAATCAATAAGGTGCTTGGGCAACCATAAAGTCCAAGAAATCCGGGAATAGCGTTTTGGGATCGGATATACGCTTCCGCCATTTGATCCAAATATTTTGGAGTTACACCAATTTTTATTTCCTCAGCAACTTTACCCAGTGTTCGGCTAACGACCAGTGCCGCTGCTCTCATTATTTCAATTTCCTCTGGTGTTTTGTATATAATCATATTTCTACCGAACAAATTCACTAAAGTCAAAGGTACTTTAAAAAAAACTTTTTGCGAAGACATGAAAAAAAAAACCCTCTTGCGAGGGCTTCTTGGTATGTTGATAGGTAGGTAATATTTTACCATCTTCAACAAAATTATAATTTGTGGTTAAACTCGAGATTCGGAAATCCGCAATTTAAAAGTTCGGAAATCCGTTGTTTTTATAATTTTCAGGTCTAAAAAAACAGCTAACATTCTGATATTTAACTATTTAAAAATGTTAATTAAAAGTTGAGCTGAAACGCAAATCGCCAAATTCGTTTGCACTTGAACACCTAATTTTATATTCGTTAACTTTAAACTTAAAATTATGGCATTTGATGGAAATGAAGGTACGATGATCACCTTAAACGAAGGCGCAACTTTAACTCGAAATTACCGAAACAATAACCCAAGAAAATCACTTGGTGCTTTTTTCGGTAAAGAAAAACTTTTAGAATTACTCAATCAACCTGAATGTATGGGCATTCGAATTTATTTAGGGGAGGAAAACAGAGACTTCAAACTGGTACTTGTTGGGGCCGATGCCAATCAAGACGACCTATTGGATTTGATACTCGATAGAGGAATGGGAAATCCTCCATATAACAGTAACAGTAATGCTCTCAACAGCTGATATTTTTCACACTATTATAACGAGTATAGAAGTATTCAATATCACCCTGCTTTTTGCAGGGTTGGTTACTTGGAAGTACGTGCCTAAAAACTTTAAATGGATTGCTATATATGCAATTTCAATAGCTCCATGTATCGCTCTCAATTATTTTGCTTCATATGGCCTAGGATTCAACAATCGGTTTTTACATCATATTTTTTTGCATTCCGATTTTTTACTTTTTAGTTTATTCTTTCATTCAACACTAAATAATATGGGACAAAAAAAGAGTGTAGTTGTCTTTGCCGTAATTTATACTTTGTGTGCGGTATTGGACTATGCTTTTTTAGAGTCTTTTTGGACAGATAATCCCGATAATTTATTTTTTATTACGCAAAGTTGGATGCTTATTTTATGCTTACTCACCTATTACCAAATATATACTGAAGGAAAGATCATACAATTAGGTAGATCCGCACTTTTTTGGATTGTAACTGCATTGTTCTTTTACCATTCAACCTCTTTTTTTCTGAATGTCACTAACAATCTTTGGAGTTACAATGTCGATTTGAACTTGTATATGTATTTCATCCAAAATATTTTATGGTTCATTTATGTCGTGATGCTTCTGAATTTTTTCAGGTTGATTTACATTCAAAGGAATCCAAATAAATAAGCTTCTCCTTCGGTTTTCCGGGATTTATTTCTAATTTAATAGGGAAATAAATCCATGAACGAGCCCATTAACGAAGGTAATTTACACATACTCATAACTTTGGGTACCGTGTGTATGGTGTTCATATTTACGGCTATTGTCTTATTCGTTATACAATACCAACGGAAAATCATAGAAAAATCGGGCCTTTTGGCTAAAAAAGATTTGGATTTTCAAAAGCGATTGCTTGAATCTTCTGTTGATACCAAAGAAAATGAAATGCGGAGAATATCCCAGGAGCTTCACGATGCGATAGGTTCAGAAATCAATGCCTTACGATTTCAGATTCACAATGCCGAAATGGAAAGTACTTTA
>JBILIM010000301.1:0-3191 GCA_044349985.1 Crocinitomicaceae bacterium | reverse complement strand
GATTTGAGCATTTTCATCTGAGTCGGAACCGTGAACAGCATTTCTACCTTTAGACTCCGCGTAGTATTTTCTAATTGTTCCTTCCGAAGCTTCGGCAGGATCCGTTGCACCAATTAACGCTCTAAAATCTGCAACAGCATTTTCTTTTTCCAAGATAGCCGCAATGATAGGACCTGAAGTCATATATTCAACCAATTCGCCATAGAATGGACGCTCAGCGTGTACTTCGTAAAATTTTTGTGCTTGTTCAGTAGACAGGCGTGTAAGTTTCATTGCTTTGATTTCAAACCCTGCTTGAATTATCATGTCTAAAATTTTTCCCGCATGTCCGTTTTCGATTGCATCGGGTTTTAACATTGTAAATGTTCGATTCGTTGCCATTTTTTGATTCTTTACTTAAATTGACTGCAAAGATACACTTAAAAACACGAACTTGGAAGCACAAAAGTTGTTAAGTTTACAAATAACTTTTACCGTCGATGAATAGTTTAGAGGAATTCTTTCGTGGTTTAGATCCAGTAATGGCTGCATTGATTGCAACGTCGTTTACCTGGTTTTTGACAGCTTTAGGTGCTTCTTTGGTGTTTTTTTTTAAAACCATGCACAGAGGCGTTTTGGATGGGATGCTTGGTTTTACGGGAGGGGTAATGGTGGCCGCTAGTTTCTGGTCGCTCTTAAATCCTTCCATTGAAATGTCTGAAAAATATTTCCCATCAGCACCTTGGATGCCTGCTGCTGTTGGTTTTTTAACAGGAGCTTTGTTTTTGTTCGTGTTGGATAAAAAACTCCCACATTTACATATTAATTTCAAAGAAGAAGAGAAGGAAGGGGTTAAAACCCAACTGCATAAAACGACACTCTTGGTATTGGCCATTACTTTACACAATATTCCTGAAGGATTAGCTGTAGGTGTATTGTTTGGGGCGGCTGCAACGGGAATGGATGGTGCCACTATTTCTGGAGCAATAGCCTTGGCTATTGGCATCGGTATTCAGAATTTTCCAGAAGGATTTGCCGTGGCAATGCCCTTAAGAAGGGCAGGGGCCAGTCGTTGGAAAAGTTTTTGGTACGGGCAGCTTTCTGCTGTTGTTGAACCTATAGCTGGTGTATTCGGCGCACTTACTGTAATTTATATGCAACCCATATTACCATTTGCCTTGGCTTTTGCAGCTGGAGCAATGATTTTCGTTGTTGTTGAGGAGGTTATTCCTGAAACGCAGCGAGATAAATATACCGATATCGCAGTTCTCGGTTTTATTGGGGGATTTCTCGTAATGATGGTGCTTGATGTTGCTTTAGCATAATTTTAACATTTTTTTTCTTGCACAAGTATTAAATCTGTTTAACTTTGCAGTATACAATTTTCATAGTTGTAGTTTTAGGTTTAGTAGTTTTAGCATGGTTTAGCAAAAAGAGGAACACATTTTATAGAATTTGTTCCTCTTTTTGTTTTTCATCAGTCCGGGATTTTCATTATCTTCAACCCAAAATTTAAAATTCGCACAATGAAAAGTCTTTGGTTCTCATTTACGTTGGTGTCCATCTTTGTATCCAATATCAATGCACAAACACAAGGTATTGCTTTCGAAGCAGTGGGTAAAGGAGCTGCTACAACTTTTGTTACCGACTACCATTGTTTAGGGATTAATAATTCTGCTTTGGGATGGGGAACAGGCTTTGAAGGCAAGCAATTTACAATGGGTCTTACTGAGTTTGGTGCTGGTGTATACTCTGATGCACTTAATGTAAGTCAATTGAAGAATCTATACGGATCGGTTAAAGATGCGCTAATGAACAATTCCACATCTCAATACAATTGGCAACAAGCGCAACAAACAGCAGGTGAGTATGCTTCAGCAGGAATCAGCATGTTTGCACATTACAATTGGTTCGGATTTTCATTTCAAAATCAAAAGTTTGGAGGAATTGCATTCAATATCACCGAAAATTACAATTGGTATTCCAGGCTAAATGCCAGAACGACCGACTTAATATTTAATGGTCGGTTTGCAGATTATTTCGATTCGTTAACCATTGCAATAAATGGCGATACGTCAATGATTGCGAACTTGAACGGTCTTTCTCAAGACACCTTGGATGCGGTTATTCAAGGAAATATGTCAGTTCCATTGAATATATCTGATCTCACAAAAGGATCTGAATTAAAAGGCGTTTGGAATCGTCATTTCAATTTTGGTTATGGAAGAAAAATTTTTGGTAAAGATTCAGTATTCGTGCTTTACGGTGGAATAGGTGGACGTTTTATTCAGTCCATTGCCATGTTTAACATGACCTCCGAGGAGAATGGGCTTTATATGTATTCATCCATGTCACCCAATTTTAACTTGGATTACGGAAGCATTGCCGATTTCAATCCTTCGACTTCAACCGATAAGGGAAGTTTATTACCAAAAGTAGTTGGAAATGGTTTTGGATTAGATGTTTCTGCTAGCGTAATTTTATTTAATAAGTTGAAAATTGCTGCTGCAATTAACAATTTTGGTCAAGTTACTTACACTAGAAATGTCTACAAAGTAAATGATACATTGGTTACCAGTGTTTCTTTGAATGGTTTGTCTGATTACAATATCACTCAAGCTGTGAATCAAATGCTTAATGATGGTGGTATATTATCATTGCAAGGTCAGGAAAAATATACCGTTCAAAATGCTGCGAACTTCAGGTTGGGGGCTAGTTTAGATTTAGGAAAAATTGCAAGTATCGGTTTTGATTTGGTGGCACCTTTTGACAAAAGTAGTCCTGGAAGTATTTCCAATGCCGTATTTGCGTTTGGTGGTGATATAAAACCTGTAAAATGGCTGGCAATTAGCGCTGGTTATTTTGGAGGTGGAATTTACAAGAATAATATACCTCTTGGTATTCGCTTTATTTTAAAAGATGGGGCATATGAATTTGGATTATCCTCATATGACGCATTATCGTTATTTATGGACAAATCAAACAGTATTTCAACATCATTTGGTTTCGCCAGATTCAGATTTTAATAAGGTGGCAGTCATACGCCGCAAGTCTTCAAGAATAATTGCAGTTGCGCCCCACACTTTATGCCCGGAAATGTTAAAAACAGAGGTGTTTTTAATAACCCGCTCTTCATGCACAATGTCTCTATATGATTTTATTTGGGGATTATTCAATGCGGAAAGTTCAAAAGGTATTAGCGCTGCAACTTC
>JBILIM010000019.1:0-12020 GCA_044349985.1 Crocinitomicaceae bacterium | reverse complement strand
ATTCTTTCTTTTCAATAGACAATTCGGTGATCCCTAAATCAGAAACGCTTTTTAACAATTCCTGAATTTCATTTTGATTCATAGCCATAATATTTACGTTACAAAATTAATCTTTTTATGAATTGTAAGCCCATTTTACATAAACGGCTCCCCATGTAAATCCACCACCAAAGGCAGACAGTATTAAAACATCACCTTTACGCAATTGTTTTTCGTAATCCCACAAACACAATGGTAAGGTTCCTGCCGTTGTATTTCCGTAGCGTTGAATGTTAATCATAACCTTTTCCTTGGGTAGACCCATTCGATTAGCTGTTGCATCAATTATTCGCAAATTAGCCTGATGCGGAACCAACCAATTAACATCTTCACTAGTCAGGTTATTTTTTTCCATTATTTCAGCAGAAACTTCGGCCATGTTGGTTACTGCAAATTTGAACACTTGCTGACCTTCCTGCTTCACATAATGCATGCGGTTGTTAACCGTTTCAATACTTGCAGGATTTAGTGAACCTCCAGCTGGCTGCAATAAGTAATTACGTCCTGCGCCATCAGATCGCAAAATCGAATCGATCACACCTAAACCTTCCTCGTTGGGTTCCAACAAAACGGCTCCCGCGCCATCGCCGAAGATGACACAAGTTGTTCGATCCGAGAAATCGAGTATGGAAGTCATTTTATCTACCCCAATTACAATAACTTTTTTATGCTTTCCTGTTTCAATAAATTGTGCACCCGTCGTTAGCCCGTATATAAAACCAGAACATGCGGCAATCAAATCAAAGCCCCATGCATTTTTCATCCCTACTTTATCACAAACTACATTTGCCGTGCTAGGAAAAGGGTAATCAGGCGTAACCGTACCTACAATTACCAAATCAATTTCTAATGGATCAATTCCTTTTTTGGCAAGTAATTTTTTAACCGCTTCTGCGGCCATATCGGAAGACGCACCCTCTTTAAGGTATCTTCGTTCTTTAATTCCGGTGCGAGAAGTAATCCATTCATCAGATGTATCAACAAACTTAGAAAGATCATCGTTGGTAACCACATTATCCGGCACAAATCCTTCTACCGCTGTTATTGCTGCTGTAATTTTTCCCATATCAACTAAATGCTTCATTAATTTTAACAGCCAAACCTGAACGCGCAACCTCGTGGGCATGCAATATCATATTTTTAACGGCAATCTCATTGGAGATACCGTGTCCGATAATTACGTTACCTTTTACGCCAAGAACCGGAGTTCCGCCATAATTTTCATAGTTAAACCGATCGAAATAGGCATCATGAATACCTCTCATTTTCATTAAGGTGTAAATGCCTTCAGCTTCCTTCAAAACCACATTGCCTGTGAAGCCATCACAAACAATGACATCCGCCTTCGCAAAAAAGATATCTCTACCTTCGATGTTTCCGATGAAATTGATTTCATCAGATTCAGCCATTAGTTTGTGCGCTGCAACCGTAAGTAAATTTCCTTTCGATTCCTCCTCACCGATATTGAGTAATGCCACTCTAGGTTTTTCTTTCCCAAAGACAGTTTTAACATACAAAGAACCCAAAACAGCAAATTGATAGAGCACATCAGCCTTACAATCCGCATTGGAACCAACATCAAGTAAAATAGAAGTAGAGCCATCAATGGCTGGCACAGCTGAAGTAATACAAGGACGAATAATCCCAGGTATGGTATTGATTTTATATATGGAACCAACAAGCATAGCTCCAGTATTACCAGTACTTGCAAAAGCCTGAAGATCTTTTTTTGCCAGTAAATCAAAACCTACAGCTATAGAGCTGTTTGGTTTTTGAGGAATTGCTCTTGTTGGATGATCATGCATTGTTATAACATCAGGTGCATGCACAATGTCGAAGTTATTTACATCGGCATTTAGCTCGATTAACCTCGATTTAATGTTTGCTTCATCTCCAATTAACACCATTCGTACGTCCGAAGGCAGTTCAGAGTGCGCAAGCATTGCACCTTTAATATTTGCATCAGGAGCGAAATCTCCTCCAAGTATATCTAGACCAATCTTCATTAAGAAGAGGTTTTAAAAACCATTAGGTTAGACTGCAACTTCTTTTTCAGCAACTACTTTACCTTTGTAGTAAAGTTTTCCTTCGTGCCAGTGCGCATGGTGAAACAAATGAGGTTGACCTGTTGTAGGACAAATTGCAATATTGTTTGCAACCGCATTTTTGTGTGTTCTTCTTTTGTCACGGCGCGTTTTCGAAATTTTTCGTTTAGGATGTGCCATTTTTATTTGTTTTTGTTAAAATTAAAAATTAATCTTAAATCTACTTAGATCTAAGGGTTCATCATCTTCTTCATCTTCATCAGACCAATCTTCATTATCGTCGTCATCTTCGGATGGTGATGGTGTTACAATATATTTTTTCAATAATTCAACCATTTCTGGATTGCATTTTCCAGTTTCATGTGTCATTTTCGCTGGAAGAGAAACCGTTAACAGTTCGTAAATCGTTTCTTTTAGCTCAATTTCATAAGCGTCCGGATCTAAAACAATCAGGGTTTCATCATCGCTAGGCTCTGTTCCAAATTTATAAATGATTTTATATGCTCCTTTTACAGGGAAATCCATCAAATCATTGCAACGGTCACAGTTTGTCGATATCATTCCTGAAAGCAAAAAATCACCAACCATCATGGTCTCTTTTTTATCCAGATTTAAACGAACATGGACTTTGCCCTGTTGTATTATTGAATACTCAATATCTTCAAAGAACGCATCATTTATTTCATATTGAAACTCATGACTCCCCAATTTTAAGCCTATAAATGAAATACAAAATTCTTTTTTAGACTTCATGCTTTACAAAAATCGGACGGCAAAGGTAATAATTTTAACGTAAACCTGTTAATATCTCTCAAAAAAACTGAAGAAGTAATGTATTTACTCAATTTCTGAATTCGATTTTCTGTGATCACGAGGTGATATTTTCAATGGGTTTGCGTGCATATGCTTAAATAATTTTCTATTCTTCAGTACATCAATCGCAACATAAATTGCATTTCTCAAAGAATGTTCTGAAGCTTGATTTTTCCCAGCAATGTCGAAGGCAGTGCCGTGATCTGGTGAGGTTCTTACTATTGGTAAACCGGCGGTGTAATTGACCCCATCTTCAAATGATAAGGCCTTAAAAGCCGTTAAACCCTGATCGTGGTACATAGCTAAAATACCGTCAAATTCATTTCTTGTTCGGGAGCCAAAAAATCCATCAGCGGGATAAGGTCCGAAAGCCAAAATCTGTTCCGCTCTTGCCTGATTGATAGCCGGCGCGATAAGTTCTTGTTCTTCCTGACCCATTTTACCATTTTCACCGGCATGCGGATTTAAACCTAAAACGGCAATTTTAGGACGAATGATTCCAAAATCTTTTTTTAGACTTGCTTCAAAAGCTTTGATTTTGGACACAATTTTATCCTTGGTTAGTGCACTATGTACTTCCTTCAGTGCAATATGCGTAGTTACCAAAGCAACACGTAATGCTCCTGAAACCATAAGCATTAGTGCCTCAGCCTCACCCGATAAATCAGCTAAATACTCTGTATGTCCAGGAAATTTAAAGCCTGATTTTGCCATTGCCTCTTTTGAAATCGGTGCGGTAACCAACACATCAATTTTTCCTGCCGCCAAATCCTGAGTGGCACGATCGAGAGACTGCAGTGCATATTTACCGCCATTTTCAGTTACCTGTCCGGTTTCAAATACGACTTCTTCATCCCATACATTGACTAAATTAATTTTTCTATTCACTGCTGCACTGGCATCTTTGCAACTTTGATAATTGAATTCTAAGTCGTTTAATATCTTTCTAAAGTGAGAAAAAACTTTTGAAGAACCATATATAACAGGTGTACAATCTAACAAAATCCTATTGTCTGAAAGTGCTTTCATGATTATTTCAGGACCAACGCCGTTGATATCACCTATTGAAATGCCCACTTTGGTCGGATTGGGATTTCCCACTTCTTTTTCTTTTTCTTTCTCCATTATTTCAATTTTCTGAGAAATTGATACAGTAATCTGATTCCTGATCCGGTGCCGCCTTGAGGTCTATAATGTTCTTTTTTATCTAACCAGGCAGGCCCAGCGATATCCATGTGAATATATGGGGCTTTTACAAAATGTTCAAGAAATTTACCTGCCGTAATCATTCCCGCATTTGCTCCGCCTAAGTTTTTTAAATCGGCAATAGCAGATTTCATTTCCTCGCCGTATTCGCTCCAGAAAGGAAAGCGAACAATTCGTTCATGCACCGTGTTTCCGGCTTTTTCCAACAAATTGAAATGGTTGTCAGATGCATTGCCCATTACGATCGTTGCATGAGTTCCAATAGCCCTTAAAGCTGCTCCTGTCAAGGTTGCCGCATCAATTACCAATTCTGGATTGTACTTGTTGGCATAAGCCAAGGCATCCGCTAAAATCATTCTGCCTTCTGCATCTGTATTCAACACTTCCACAGTTGTTCCATCATACATGGTAACGACGTCTCCAGGTGTGTAGGCGTTCATGCCCGGTCTGTTGTCAGTTGCAGGAACTAAAGCAATTACATGTACCTTCAATTCTTGCAAAGCCGCAAGATAAATAGCTCCAATTACGCATGCTGCTCCAGCCATGTCGCTTTTCATGCAATCCATGGATCCTGGCGTAGGTTTTAAACTTAATCCACCGGTATCGTAAACAACTCCCTTCCCAACCAAAACGATTGGTTTTTTGTTGACTGGCTTCTCCGGTTTATATTCTAAAATCGTAAACGTAGGCGGGTCCATTGAACCTTTATTTACAGCAAGGAGTCCACCCATTTTTAGGGATTCAATTTGTGTTTTTTCAAGGATTTGAACAGATATTCCTACCTCATCAGCAATCGTTTTTGCATGTTTCGCCAATTGCGTTGCATTCAAATGAGAAACGGGTTCATTTACACGGTCTCTCGCCCAAAAAACCGCTTTGGTTATATTGTTGAGTTCTTTAATTTTCTTCTCGGAAAAATCATTTGGAAGATAAATAGTATCCAATGAGGTTAGGGTTTTTTCCTCCTTTCGCTTGTAGGGCTTGAAAGAATAATTGGCCAAAAGCAAACCTTCCGTGATCTGATAAACTGCTGATTCTTTTCCATCAATAGCAATTTCGGCATATTTTGATGCAAGTGTTTGCACCACTTTGGAACCGCAAATTCGCAACTCTTCATCGGTTTGATCCTCTTTCACCAAAAAAACGAATTGATTTGGCAGTTTTAAAAAATCAAATTTTTCATCCGATTTCAAAAAGGATTCTGCAAATTTTTTGATGTCAGGATCTAAATCTTTTCTCAGGTCTGATTTTTTGACCAAAACAAGTATTTGAGAGCAATTCGGAGTTACATCATATCGTTCCAGACGCATCATAACTTTTATCTTTATACAAAAGTAATGAAGTTCTGCATTAAAACTTAAAAGTCTACATAATGTCCAGAGAAATATCTTTCTTCTTCGAACAATGGGTCGACTTCATTAAGATCCCAATCGTAATTTTGTGAATTGATGACCTTGCCGAGATTGTAGTTGATTACTTTTATTTCAAGTTCTTTTTCTCGTCGAGTCAATTCTTCTTCCAAATTGGGCAGGTTCGGATCCAGGCAAATATCTCCAATGTATTTCGATTTTGACAAATCCCCGCTCAACCATCTTCCGTTCCTTTTTCCAGTTGAATAGGAGCCCACTAAATTCAATTTACCGTATGGGTCGTAAAACTTCCACACGCCTGTTGGCAAACCGTTTTTCATCATGCCCTCATTTTGAAGCACGCCATTATCGTAATAGTTTTTCACGTAACCATTTATTCGATCAACGGTGTCGTTTTGCTGCCAGTAGGTATAGAGCTGCCTTATTTCGTAATGATCCGTATGGGAACAGTCGTATTTTTCAAACTTTTCAATAACGTAACTTTCACTTATTTTTTCACCCTCCGCATTAAAGTCTGTTAAAACGCCTTTGCTCTTGAACCGAACGGAATCGTTAAGGACAATAATAGTATCAAAATAATCTACTTCATAAAGAAATTCACCGTCGTAATTGTAGTATCGCCAACATCCAGTCTTTTTGCCATCTTTCACCTCTCCATCTCTTGCAATGTTATCATTGGGGTAGTATTTAGTGACATGAAAAGAAATACCTTCTTTTTCAACAAGACTTGGTCTTCCTCGGTATTCATTGTAATACTGAATTAACCCTAAATCCGAAAGTACCCGATCCAAACTTTGTGTTTCAGTAATGTCAGTTGGGGCGAAATAAATGGAATCTTTCCAATCGAAAAGGTAACGAACACTTAACTTGTTTTCTTCCCAGATTTTCTCTTCCACCGGATAACCGTATTGAAATTTCACATAATGGTATTTAAATCCAAGGGTATCAAAAGCTTCATAATCCTCAATAGGTTCCCCATTCAAAAAGAAGCCTCTCTTCGCCAATTTCCCTGACGTATGATAGGATTTAGATTCGCCCTGTAGTAAGCCGTTTTGGAAATTCAAACTGTAAAGCAACATCGAATCTTTGTCTTTAAGTGTAAGGTAGGTTCTCACGTATCCATCCAATTCGCCTTCTGTATTGTTCCAAGAGCTGTATGCGAGATTGTTTCTCTCAAACGCCTTACCGTGGTAGTATCCGTCTTTATATTCCGTATAGCTTTCAATTTGACCATCCCAGTAAAAAGTAGTGGATGCACCATTTCTCAAACCATTTTTGTATTCATTGGTACTTTCAACGTAATACGTTTTCTTTTCAGGGTACGTTTCGTATAGATTTATATTCCATTTGTATGGATAAGCCTTAGCATAGGTAGTTACCGTGCCGTCGATTGTTCCATTGTGAAAAGGTATCGTTGCTGAAACTTGACCTTTTCCATCGTAAAGGGTCCACATCCCTTCAGGTTTACCGTTTAAAAATTGACCCTTAAATCCTGATTTATCGGGGCTTGACTCATAGTAATAGTTGTATCCATCTGGTATATCGGCATATTCACTGATGTAACTGGAAAACAAGTCGGATAAAACATTACCACTAAGATATTCTCCTTGCCATAATTCCACACGATCAAATCGGTTCATGAATTCTGGATTTCTTAGCGTACCCTTTTTATCAAATCTTTTGAGGTTGTGTTTTGCAATTTTTGATGACCGTTTTGAAGTTGGACATTGCAATTGAATAGACTTACCGGTGTTTAATTTGTAACTACGAGCAGAAAACTTAACGTCGATAGCCCCTGAATACGGCGCATTATTGAGCAAGAACACCGCATCTTCATTGGTTTGAAAATAGGTTGGTTCATCAAAATTCTTGATTTTTAATTCGGGAAGTGTGTCCTGATCGATTAATTTCAAAACGTCATTAAGTGATGCTGAAATGGTTGATTTCAGCTCTAGAGGTCCAAAGACAGTTCTTTTCGTCCCATTCCAATTGTTGAATTGTTCGCCAAATTGAATGTCTGTAAACTGGTATTGCGCTCCGCTTAAAGCAAACCAATTTTGTGTCAAGTGGCGCTCTGCCGGGTTGTAAAACTCTTGATATGTTTTGGAGGAATCCAAAACTGCCCATGAATGAAAACTCAACAAATTGCTATTTGCGGAACTTTTATAAACCTCATCTTTGTTATCATAAAAATAATAATCGTCGTAATTGGAAGCCTCGACCTCATAACCATCAATGATTATTTTTTCAGTTAAAACGGGAGTGAAAGCGATACGTACAAAACCTCCACTTGAATCGTAAATGGCGGATTTAAAAAGTTTTCCATCATAATCGTATAAGCTTCGTAAGAATTGATTGGAATCGGCAATATGTTCGATAACATCGGCAGCCTGACCGTTATCCCAAAATACAGTATCCTCTTCTTTAAGGTAACCCTCTTCAAAAATAAAACGGCATTTCAATTGACCATTAGGATAAAACTTTTCGTAGGTCCCTATGTAATCGAAAGCTATTCCTAAGCTATCGATATATTTTGAAAGTGGAACATAGATACCTTTTGAATAATCATAAATCATATTGTGTAAAGTCGCATCATCTGATGCATCATCATATGAATAATCGTAGGCATAATCAAGTCGTGAACCATAATCTGCATAGGAATTGATTTCTTCTTCTTCCAATTCCAACGACGCATCTTTTTGTTCCTCTTCAACGAAATCGAAGAATTCATAAAAGTCCAGTTCCACTGCAAATTTGGAAGAAAAATTATAATATCCATCTGAATAAGAAGGTAACGATACCGATTCATAGCGAATAATGGGCTGTTTTACAGCTATTTTTTCTTCAGCTATGGTGTAAGAACAGGTCACGAGAGCATTGTTACGGTTACGTTTCTTTTTTGCTCCCCATCCGGTTACCTTGACATTCCTTGTAAGCCACGTTCCAACCTCTTCGTTGTTTTTGTAATACCCTTCTTCAACGGGGAAAACCGAACGGTTATACTTTGCATAGTACCCATCCAGCTCGCCATTTTTGTAATTAAATGTTTCAAAGGTAGTGTCCACCTCAGGGTATCCGTATTTTTTGAAATACGCGATTTCTCCGTAATAAAAAGAATACGGTAAATCGCGCTGTTCAAGTGTCCATTCCCCTTCTTTGATACCGTTGACAAAGTTTCCTTTTTTCAAGGTGTCGCCTTCCAAATTAAGCCAAACTGCAAATCCTTCGATGACATTATTTTTTATTGTGAAATACGCCGCTACGCGTTGCTCCGGGGTTTTGGATTCTTTCAGCAACCAATTTGTAGGATAATAATCTTCGAACAATTGAACATAATCTCCATCCGGAATAGGATCCAACGGTGGAATCATGTCGTACGTCAGGTTGTAATTAGGTTCTAAAAATGGCATTGGATTTTTACCCATTAGCAGTTTTAACTTTCGATTTTTTCGTCTTTCATAACCAACAAATAAAAAACCTTGATTTCTAACTTTTTGTCTTACCAACCTTTTGAACGCTTTCTTCGATAGCTCGTCCTTATAGTCTTCATAACTGTATTTGCTTTTGCGCTCTTTTGTGAGGTAAGAGGTGTGTTTGTCGATTTCCTTTTTTGTAGGATAAACGTAATACGTTTTGCCATTGACGGCCATCGTTTCAATTTCCGAATTTAAGTTTTGAGCACGTGTAAATGGAGCAATCGCTAGAAGAAAAAAGAAAAGTTTATGGTTCAATTTGGGGCTGTTTTTCATAATTATAAAATTCAATAGTTTCCCATGTTCCTTTGGATTCATGGTTAGATTTTTGTATCGTTATTTTTTCAGGAGTATTTAGGTCATGCCCATTAAAAGCATAGCTGCATTTGTATAAAAAACTACCATTGGTAAAGGTAGAATCGATAAATCCTGCGCAATGTTTTGCATTTATTAGTAAAGATCGTCTTGTTTCAAAAGGGAAATGTTCTTTAACGCTTGACATCAATTGATTATTGCCTTTGAAATAGATAAAAGTACTGGTTTGTAATTGATTCACCTTATTTTTAAGCCTATACATTTTGGACGGATATCTTGGATTTCCTTGAAGGATCCAGTCACTAAAGGATGGCTTGAAAATAGAATCAATCATTAACGCGTCTATTTTTTTAGAATTCAACACAACAAACAGATGATTTCCGGTAGCTTTTTCCATAAAATTCAAATAATCTGAATGCATAAAATACAGGGTGTCAATTTGAAAATGACTTTTTAATAACTGGGGATTTATTGAAAACGAGTCACTTAAATGCGCGTAATTGTATCCATATCCATTCTTGATGTTCTGATAATTGAACGTAGCCGTCCCGATTTTTTCACCTTCAACGAAACTGCTAATTGACAGCCTTTGAATGTGGCCATTTGGATAAAAATAATACGAAATCTTTTCTTTTAAATAGACTGAATCCGGAACCAATTCATACTTAACAGCTTGAGGTTTTTCATAAATAGTTCTGTGAATTGCTGTTATTTGTCTTGACTGAATGATGGAGTCATGAAACCAATTGGGAAAGGAAATCCTTTTTTCAAAGTCATTCCACAAATTTTGGATTTGGAAAACAATTGGTTGCGCAATTTCGTTTTTTGATACAAGCATTTGTCTTTCCTGCTTTTCTTGGCAAGAAAAACACGTGTACAACAGTAGGAAAATAACGTATTTTGTTTTCACGAGGTTAAATTAAAATAAATATGGACAGACTCGCCATTAGATTCTATTTTGTCATTAGATTATTGTTTAATTTTGGTGTATGCACGAAGAACGCCCATTAACAGATTGGTTGCCAATTACGAAAAAGGAAGTTGAAAAGCGTGGTTGGGAGGAATTGGATGTAATTCTTGTTTCTGGTGACGCATATGTGGATCACCCCTCATTTGGAACAGCAGTTATTGGAAGAATAATCGAAGACGAAGGGTTTAAAATCGGAATAATTGCCCAACCCAATTGGAAAGATGATTTGCGGGATTTCAAAAAGTTGGGGAAACCAAAGTATTTCTTCGGTGTTACAGCGGGTTGTATGGATTCTATGGTAAATCACTACACCGCTAATAAACGTTTGCGCTCTACGGATGCCTACACACCGGGTGGAGCTGCAGGTTTTAGACCAGACTATGCAACAGTTGTATATTCCAACATTCTCAAAGAACTTTATCCGGATGTTCCCGTTTTAATTGGGGGTATAGAAGCGTCTCTGAGAAGAGTGACCCATTACGATTATTGGCAAGATCATCTTAAGCCTTCAATTTTGGTTGATTCTCAAGCGGATTTATTGGTTTACGGTATGGGAGATCAACCGTTGAGGGAAGTTTTAAAATTGCTCAAAAAAGGTGTTCCTTTTAGTAATTTGCGAACGCTAAAACAGGTTGCCTTCTTGCAAGATGTAAACGAGGATTTACCTAAGAATAAACAATGGGAAACGATTGAATTGGCAAGTCATGAGGCTTGTTTATCCGATAAACTGAAATATGCCGCCAACTTCAAGCATGTAGAAGTAGAATCTAACAAATGGCAAGCGGATCGTATCACACAACGCGTGGGAAATCAAATATTGGTAATCAATCCACCCTACAAAACAATGACTGAATCCGAAATCGATCGGTCTTTTGATCTACCCTACACCCGACTTCCGCACCCTAAGTATAAAAAAAGAGGAGCGATTCCCGCATACGACATGATAAAATTCTCTATCAATATGCACCGTGGATGTTTTGGAGGATGCAGTTTTTGCACCATTTCAGCACACCAAGGAAAGTTTATTGCTTCGAGAAGCGAAAAATCTATCCTCAACGAATTGGATGAGGTTGTGAATCATCCGGAATTCCGAGGTTACATTTCAGATATCGGCGGCCCCTCCGCAAACATGTACAAAATGAAAGGGAAAGATGAGGCAATTTGTGCGCGGTGCTCTTCGCCAAGTTGTATTCACCCCGTCATTTGCAGCAATCTCGATACTTCCCACAAACAAATGACGGCGCTTTACAAAAAGATAGACAGCCATCCCAAAGTGAAAAAAGCATTTGTAGGTTCGGGAATTCGTTATGATTTGTTGGTGGATGATTTCAACAAGAACAATGAAGACGGAAACCACGACGAATATTTGGAGCAAGTCATCACACGTCATGTCAGTGGACGTTTAAAAGTTGCACCAGAGCACACATCAGACGATACCTTGCGTGTGATGCGGAAACCATCATTTGGCTACTTTCACAAGTTCAAGGAAAAATATGACCGATTATCAGAAAAGCATAATCTCAAACAGCAATTGATTCCTTATTTTATTTCTTCCCATCCAGGATGCGAAGAGGTTGATATGGCCAATTTGGCCGCGGAAACCAAAGACATGGGATTTCAATTGGAACAAGTTCAAGATTTTATGCCAACACCTATGACCGTGGCCGAAGTCATTTATTATACCGGGGTACATCCATACACCTTAAAACCAATCAAAACGGTTAAAACTAGAGAAGAAAAACAGGCACAAAACAAATATTTCTTCTGGTACAAGCGCGAAAATCAAGAT
>JBILIM010000300.1:0-3213 GCA_044349985.1 Crocinitomicaceae bacterium | reverse complement strand
GCAGGACCTTGCGGTCCAACTGCGCCTAAACAATCTGCACTATTATAAAGTCCATCACTGTTGATGTCCTCAACAGGATCATTAATTCCATTATTATTAATGTCCCAGCAGTGAATTCCATTAGAACCGGCTATACCTTGTGGTCCAGCTGCACCTGTTGCCCCAGCTGCGCCGGCAGGCCCTTGTGGTCCGGCTGGTCCTTGCGCCCCCGTTGCTCCAGCCACTCCAGCAGGTCCCGTTGCTCCAGCTGCACCGGTTGCTCCAGTAAGTCCTGCAGGTCCTTGTGGTCCTGCCGGTCCAGTTGCCCCAGTAGGTCCTTGAGGTCCAGCTTGGCATAGATTAATCCATGTTGCGCTTGTTGCTTCATAAAAATAAAAACATTGAACATCGGTATCGTAGACCATGAGTGCATTCGCTGGATTTACTATTGCCAATCTTTGAACCGTAGTCATTCGCGGAACAAGCATGCCTTTATCAGTAGCTGTTATGTCTAAAACTGAGCTGGGATCTGGATTCGTTGTACCAATTCCAACATTATTCTGACCGAAAACGAAATTCGACGAGAGAACAATCAACATCAATGAACTAACTAAGAAATTTTTCATATTCATTTGTTCTTATTTTTAATATTCCAATTGAAGGAAACCTTGTTTTTTTATTGCTTTAGTATTGGAGCCGTATCCTGTTAGTACATAAAAATAGGTTCCCTCTGTGCATAAATTGTCATTGTATTTTCCATCCCATGATGCGTTTATATCATTGGACTCGAAAACGACCTGCCCCCAACGGTTTACAATAATGAAGTTATAATCGGTAACATTTTTAGCATTCGAAATAAAAAAATCATTTTCGCCATCATTGTTTGGTGTGAAAATATTTGGTACCTCAAACTGCTCCTCAAGATTAACCAAAATGTAAGGTGACGGGTTGTTTTTTACGCTCCGGTTACTGACAGTGACATCGGAATAATTGGGTGAGCTGTTCAAATTTGAATTTGACAAAGAAATCCAACTGTTTTGCCAATTGGCCATATCACTCCAAACGCCATCATCCATACTGTAGTATAAAATACTTACCTCTGCATTATCATTACCCATTGGTTGCGTTATGGAATGGTAGTAAAAGGAGTTGGCATTACTTATTGTTCCATCATTAACAGTTCGATTGTATCCGTCTAAATTTGAATCGTAATTGTTCATTCTTACACCAAATTCGTTAAGATTGGAGGCAGAAGGCGTTATAATAATAGGTCGATACCGAAGTACGTTATCACTTGATCCAACAGGAAATGTATAATTTGAGTTACTGTTTGTACTTCTTATCAAACTTCCAGGAGCAGTGCTGCTAACAAATCCTTCTTGACCAAAAACTAAACTGTTGATTACAGCATTTACAGCATTGTTATTTACCGTTACGGTGTTGATCTGTGTTTCTAACTCCCGGTCATTTAGGTCAAGAATTCCATTATTTGAAATGAAAATGTTGCAATTCACTAATGTCTTTTTTCTATCGTTTCCTGCGCCATTACCCGTCAGGGTGAGGTTGTTAAACGTAGAGACTGTATTGGAATTCGATTGTACGAGTTGTTGCGTATTTCCGTATAATTCAACTGTACTCGAACCGCAATTGAATTGTGCATCGTTTACCCAATCTTGTTCAATTTTATACAACCCGTTGCCAGAAACAGTTGAATTGCTGTTGATTAAAAAGTTACCATTCTGAGGAATTGAAGAATTTTTTGTTACCGTAACAGTTCCGTCGTTAATGAATTGTGAATTGTTCATGATTTCTATTCCACCATTGCAGAAAAAAACAGAACCTGTTTCGCACGAAACTACACCATTTTTTATTATCACAATTTGGGTATTTCCAAAATGTCCAATTGATAACAAAAAGATAATCAACAAGTTTCTGTAAAAAAACATCGTAGTACGTATAATTTTGTCCAAATTAATAATAATTTGATTGGTAACTAATATTTGATTTGGATTCTTGAATTTCATTTGTTCGATTGAAAGAAATAGTCGCAGAAATTACTTACTTTTGAGATAATTTTTGAATTTTTATGTCAGTAATGCACGCGGAGCCAGCTACTTTAGAACAAGCCCTAGAATTAGGTTTGAGAGAAGATGAATTTTCAATGATCAAAACCATATTAGGGAGAACACCAAACTTTACGGAAACTGCTGTTTATTCGGTGATGTGGTCGGAGCACTGTTCCTACAAAAACAGTATTCTTTGGTTGAAAAAATTGCCAAAAGAAGGTCCACATATGCTTGTTAAAGCAGGAGAGGAGAATGCCGGGATTGTTGATATCGGAGATGGACTCGGTTGCGTTTTTAAAATAGAATCACATAATCACCCAAGTGCACTTGAGCCTTATCAGGGAGCAGCAACTGGAGTTGGAGGAATAAATAGAGATATTTTCACAATGGGAGCAAGGCCAATTGCGCAGCTCAATTCCTTGAGATTCGGTAACATTGAAAACGAACGCACCAAATGGTTGGTTCGTGGCGTGACCAAAGGAATTGGTGACTACGGGAATGCTTTTGGTATTCCGATCGTTGGAGGCGAAGTGTTTTTTGACGATTCTTACAATACCAACCCTCTTGTAAATGCATTTTCAGCAGGAATTGTTGACGTAAAAAAGATAATTTCTTCAAAAGCGCAAGGCCCTGGAAATCCTGTCTTTATTGTAGGTTCGGCAACAGGAAAAGATGGTATTGCTGGTGCTGCGTTTGCATCTAAAGATATTACAGAAGATTCTGCAAACGATCTTCCTTCTGTTCAAGTAGGTGACCCGTTCATGGAAAAATTACTGCTTGAAGCAACTATGGAATTGGCACAGACAGATGCGATTCGTGGAATGCAAGACATGGGAGCGGCAGGGATTACCTGTTCAACATGTGAGATGAGTGCGGCAGGAAATGTAGGAATGGATATTCATTTGGATCGTGTACCTACGCGTCAAGCCAACATGTTGCCCTATGAAATTTTACTTTCTGAATCTCAAGAGCGAATGCTCGTAGTCGTTGCGAAAGGACAAGAGCAATTGGTGAAAGATATTTTCGATAAGTGGGACCTTCATGCAGAACAGATAGGCGAGGTTACAGCCTCCGATCGTGTAAGGTACTTTATGAACGGTGAACTTGTAGGTGATGTACCTGCGCAATCTTTAGTACTTGGTGGTGGAGCACCTCAATATGAAAGAGC
>JBILIM010000299.1:0-3230 GCA_044349985.1 Crocinitomicaceae bacterium | reverse complement strand
GGATTCATGAGATTTTTGGAAGTTGTTCAGTTCAACATTTTGTTCGGTCAATTCAATTGCTTTTTTAGAACTGTCCAATGAATGGGTCAGTTCTGCACCATTTTGAAGCGCATAAAGACTAAAGCCACCTGAATAACAAAACGTATTAAGGATTTTTTTGCCGTTGGCTATTTTTCCTAAAATATTTCGGTTTTCGCGTTGATCAATAAAAAATCCTGTTTTTTGTCCGTGAATCCAATCAATATTAAATTGAATTCCATTTTCCATTGCAACATGTGGGGTTGAGCAAGAACCAAAAAGATATTCATCTATGGCAATATGTTTGGAAGGTAGCGTGTCTGATGATTTTGAATATATCGCTACTAAATTTCCGTCCAAAACATGTTGAAGAGCGCTACTTATCAAATCTAAACTTCGGTACATTCCAATACTGTGGCATTGAACAACGGCAACACCATTGTAAAAATCGATAATTAAACCCGGAAGTCCGTCTCCTTCACCATGAACAAGTCTGAAAATGGTATTTTGAGGATTCAGTAGGTTTAGTGATGTTCTTAGGTTGTAAGCTTGATTAAGCTTTTCTACAAAAAAAGTAAGATCTATTTCTTTTTCTTCAAAAGTCAATATTCTAACCGAAATTGTAGCATGCTGAAAATGACCTATAGCTAGAAAAACACCTTTGTTATCTGTAACTTTTACCAGATCGCCATTCTCAAAATCTGAAACGTCAGAACTGATGGCTCCTGAGAAAATCCAAGGATGTCTGCGCTTTATGGAATCGATTTTTTTGGTGTATACCTGGAGTGTTTTCAAAATTTTTGGTTTCAAGCGTTGTAAAAATAACAATTCAATGTGGATTGTATTCGATAAAAAGGAAATTTAGCCGAAACAAAGTAGGTACTTTTGAAAAAGAAATTTTAATTATGAAGTGTACTTTTCACGCGTATTTAATAAATGATAATTATTCCCAAGAACATGCCGATGCGCAGCATGGTGGTCAAGAATCAGAAAATAATAGAAAATATTTATGGGAGGATGAACTCAGTGTAACTGCCGAAGTAACCGACGTGATAAGTCATGAAAATGCGGTTTATTTTCTAAAAGGTGAATATCCAAAAGACAATTTTTTTGAATACGAAGTACCTGAAATGTTACTTTATGAACTGAAAATTAAGAACACTGAAAGTATATTTCTTGGTGCATCAATGCAGATCGTCGAAAAACATATCAAGGATCAAAATGACGACGAGATTTCAATAAAATTGTATTTGAAAGATAATGAGCCCTTTTCAGATCCTGTTCCCGGTATTTACATCGCATCTCAGTCATTTCCTAAAGCGTTGGTTTTTTGATGATTACCATTGAAGATATATCATTGAATTTTGAAAAACCGTTACTTAAGAATATAAGTTTTTCAGTTGCTAAAGGAGAAACCATAGGAATTCTTGGGAAAAGTGGTGCAGGTAAATCTTCCTTGTTAAAAATTATTGGTGGGTTTTTAGATGCCAGTTCAGGAGTTGTTGTTTTTGAAGGTGAGCGAGTAAAAGGTCCTGCAGAACTTTTAGTTCCAGGTCATTCAGATATTGAATTGGTAAATCAGGATTTCAAGTTAGATGATTACCATTCTGTTGAAGAAAACATCAAAGAACAAGTTTTGTACTTACCAAAAGATGTCCTAACCAAATGGGTTGATGAAATTCTTGATGTTTTAGAGCTAGGAGACATTCGCCACCAAAAAGCACATACCTTATCGGGAGGAGAAAAGCAACGACTTGCCATTGGTCGAGCCCTAGCAAAAGAGCCTAAGTTACTTTTACTTGACGAACCTTTTTCTCATTTGGACGGTCGTATGCGATCTAAACTAATAAGCTATTTTTCTGAATTGAAAAACATTCGAAACATGTCAATAATACTTGTTTCGCATGATGGTACAGAGCTTCTGGGGCTCTCAGATAGGATTTATCATTTAAAAAAGGGTCAATTTTCGAGAAAGGGAACACCTGAAAACATGTATTATAAATTCAAGTCATTGGAGGAAGCTAAACTTTTTGGACCTATTAATTCGGTCTTGATTCATGGTAGCAGGTATTATTTTCGACCCAACGAATACCGTATAGATTTCAATGAAAAGGATTCGGAAGAATGCATTCTTAACCTTAATTTTGTGCAAAGTATATTTACGGGATCAGTATATGAGAATTACTTCAGCACAAATAGGATGGAGAAAGTAGTTTTGTATGGTTTTAACTCAATGCAGGAAATTCATGCGGTCCAAATTGTTAAGAAATTCATCTGATTGGCTTCCATGGAATCGCATTCCTGAACTCTTAAAGGACAGTTTCTCTGGATTTATTGAAGATCGTGCTATGTATATGGGAGCGGCACTCGCTTATTATACAATTTTGGCTTTAGTTCCCATGCTTTATTTGTTGATAGCATTTTTTGGAGCTTTTTTGGGCAAAGATGAAATTGAATTGATTATTCAAGATCTGTTTAAAGCGAACATCGGTATTTATGATACAGGTGTAATCGTAGATTTGGTTGAGCAAATGCAATGGAGTGGGACGGGTGTAATGGCAAAATTATTTGGTGTTATTGCATTGTTGGTGGTTAGCTCTGCATTTGTTGTCTATTTTAAACACAGTATTAATGAACTTTTTGGTATCCGAAAAAAATTTGAAAATAAAAGGAAAAAGTTTCTGAATTCGATAATTTTTAGACTTATTTCGATGGGGATTGTTGGTGGAGCAGCAGTAGCAGTTATTTCCTTTTATTTCGTTCAAGCTTTCGTAATCTCATCATTGGATATGGTTTTTCATGGTGACTCCTTTTTTGAGCTTTATTTCCTCCAAATTCTTAAACATTTATTGTCAATCGGCATGAACCTCCTGATTTTCATGTTCATTTTCAAATACCTTCATGATGGTTTTGTTCGTTGGAAATTGGCATTTTTTGGAGCACTTATTACAGCTCTGTTATTGTACGTGGGTCAATTGCTTATCAATTATTATTTGTTACATTTTTTCTTCGCAGCTAAAAGTGGAGGGGTAGCAGGTTTACTTTTTATTATTTTGGCCTATGTTTACTACAGTTCACAAATTTTGTTTTTTGGCGCCAAATTGATTGCTGTCTATGCCCAAAAGGTTGGAAAGCCCATAAAAGTGAATTGATTTTGATTAAATAATTATCACTTATTGATTATTTATTTGGAATTTTTATAAATTTACGGA
>JBILIM010000018.1:0-12101 GCA_044349985.1 Crocinitomicaceae bacterium | reverse complement strand
ACGAATGATGACGGTTGAATCCGTTATTGAGCTTTGTCAAGGGGCCATCACCGGAGATTTGAATTTTTGCAGTCAACATCCTGCGGATAATGGCACGAACTATTTTTGCAATTAAGGGGGCAATTCTCATATACTTTGACCTTATTTCATGAACATGACCGAAAGGATAACCCTATTTGTCAATGTAATACTACCCATTCCTGTGCACAAGGAATTTACCTATCGTGTACCCTACGAATTAAATGACCTTGTTGTTATTGGAGGAAGGGTTATTGTTCCTTTCGGAAAATCAAAATTGTATACAGGCATTGTTACAAGAATTTCAGAAAAAGCCCCAGAGGATTATATCGCAAAGTATGTAGAACATGTATTAGACGATCAGCCAATTATTACCCAACAGCAATACCAATTATGGAAATGGATTTCAGGTTATTATCTATGTGCGCTTGGGGAAGTAATGAACGCGGCTTTGCCAGCGAACTTTAAACTAGCAAGCGAATCTAAAGTAGTTCTGCATCCTGATTACATTGCCAATTCCCAAAACTTGGATGAGAGGGAAAGAGATATCATTGATGCGCTTGAGGTTAAAGATAGTCTAGATTTGAAAGAAATTTCTGAAATCGTTGGGATTAAAACCATTCATCCAATCATCAAAAGAATGTATGAAAAACGCGTATTATTGCCTTTTGAGGAATTGAACAATCGGTATCGCGTAAAGACGAAAACATTCATAAATCTGCATTCAGATTACCTTGATGAGACAAAACTTAATGACCTCGTTACCAAATTAGAAGCCAATAAAAAATCAGAAAAAGTTCTTCAGGCGCTTTTATCTATTTTAAAGCATAGAGGTATCAATAATTTGGATTTTCAACCTATTGAGAAAAAAGAACTTATAAATAACGGCATTTCAGCATCATCGTTAAGTACCTTGGAAAAAAACGGTATTATAGAAGTTGCTCCTTATGCCGTGTCTAGATTTAAGGCATTCAATAAGTCCCAAGAGGCTTTCAAAGCACTTTCTATTGAGCAATCAAATAGTTTGAATCAAATTCAGGAAAGTTACACGAAACACAACGTTACATTGCTTCATGGCGTAACGGGATCTGGGAAAACTGAAATCTATGTTCAACTGATACAAGAACAATTGGATTTGGGCAAACAAGTTCTATTTCTTCTTCCTGAGATAGCTTTAACGACACAACTTATACGAAGACTGTCGCAATATTTCGGCGATCAGGTTGGTGTATATCATTCAAAATTCAATCAAAATGAAAGAGTTGAAATCTGGAATCATGTTTTAAAAAATGATCGCGATAGATTTAGAATAATTCTGGGAGCACGATCTGCAGTATTTCTTCCATTTCAAGACTTGGGTTTAATTATCGTAGACGAAGAACATGAGCCAAGTTTCAAACAATATGATCCAGCTCCTAGGTATAATGCACGAGATGTTGCAATTATATTGGGACATCAATTCAATTCAAAAGTTTTACTAGGATCTGCAACACCTAGTTTTGAAAGTTTTCACAATGCTAAAACAGGAAAATATGGTATGGTGGAATTGAATAAACGATATGGCAACTTGCAGCTTCCAGAAATATTTTGTGCGGATTTAAAGAAGGAACGCAAACAAAAAACGTTAAATTCCCATTTCTCGTCCTTTCTTCTTGATCATATTTCAGAGGCATTAAAGGCAAATGAACAAGTGATTCTATTTCAAAATAGACGCGGATATACACCATTATGGAATTGTGAAATATGCAGTTGGACTCCAAAATGTAAACATTGTGATGTTTCACTCACCTATCATAAACATGTAAATCAACTTAAGTGTCACTATTGTGGGTTTGTCTCTCCTCCGATAGGGAGTTGTAAATCTTGTGGATCCAATCGACTGAAAATGTTAGGATTTGGAACTGAAAAAATTGAGGATGAATTGAGTTTAATTTTCCCAGACGCTCAAATTCAACGTTTGGATTTGGACGCAACGCGATCAAAAAACGCGTATGAAAATATCATCAATGATTTTGAATCTCGAAAAATAGACATTCTAATTGGCACCCAAATGGTAAGTAAGGGTCTTGACTTTGATCATGTGAGTCTTGTAGGAATTTTGGATGCCGATTTACTTTTGAACAGACCTGACTTTAGAGCATTTGAAAGGTCATTCCAATTGATGTCTCAAGTTTCGGGACGCTCGGGAAGAAAAAACAAAAGAGGAAAAGTGGTATTACAGACCTCTGATCCCGATAATTGGGTGATTCGAAAAGTTATTGATCACGATTATATCGGATTTTATGAAAGTGAAATCGTTGAAAGAAAGAACTTTTTCTACCCTCCATTTTTCAAAATTATTGCTTTCACGCTCAAGTCTAAGGAAGAAAACATTTTGAATGAAGCAGCACAATATTTTGCTATTGAGCTTAGAACAGTATTCAAGGAGCGAGTAATGGGTCCGGAATATCCCTTAATTAAAAAAATACAAAACAACTTTTTGAAAATTATCACCTTGAAGATCGAAAAAGAAGCTTCAGATAAAATGATAAAGGAACGCATTCAGCAACTTATAGATGCTTTTTATAGCGTTCCTTCATTCAAATCCATTCGAATAGTTACAGACGTCGACCCCGCTTAACCTAGGTATGACTTAAGCATCCGGCTTCGGGACGTGTGCTTTAACCTTCGAATTGCCTTTTCTTTTATTTGACGAACACGTTCTCTTGTCAAATCGAAACGCTCGCCAATTTCCTCTAGTGTCAATGGATGTTTTCCATTCAAACCGTAATACAGTCTTACAACATCTCCTTCGCGAGAGGTTAACGTTGACAATGACCTTTCAATATCCTTTCTTAATGACTCTACGACAAGTTCCCGTTCAGGACCTGGAAGAGAATCATTCAATAAAACATCATACATGCTCGATGACGATTCATCTCCTTCAACCAGTGGAGCATCCATTGAAATGTGCCTTCCATTATTGGCCATGGATTGTTTCACTTCCTCTGGCGTACAATCGAGAAATTCTGCCAGTTCATCTGCCGATGGAGGACGTTCAAATTTCTGTTCCAATTCAGAATATGCCCTATTGATTTTATTTATTGTTCCTATTTTATTAAGTGGTAGGCGCACAATTCTTGCTTGTTCCGCTAAAGCCTGAAGAATTGATTGGCGAATCCACCATACAGCATAAGAAATGAATTTAAAACCTCTTGTTTCATCAAATCTTTCAGCTGCTTTAATAAGTCCCAAATTACCCTCATTGATTAAATCTGGTAAGGACAAACCTTGATTTTGATATTGTTTTGAAACGGAAACCACAAAACGAAGATTGGCATTTGTTAACCTTTCTAATGCAGCACGATCCCCTTCTCTAATTTTACGAGCCAATTCCACCTCTTCATCAGCAGTAATTAGCTCTACCCTCCCTATTTCTTGTAAATATTTATCTAAAGATGCCGTTTCTCGGTTGGTAACTTGTTTGGTAATTTTCAGTTGTCTCATAACGGTATTTTTAAAGGTCTCCCAATGACTTGAACGTTCAATTTAGGTATTCGGTTTGTTATTTCCACCTTATTTTAAGGGATTTTCAACCAAAATGAATATTTATTATGTAGTAGCGAATATTTGAATAGTTTCGCTTAATAATTTAGATTGTGAACCTTTATAATTAACTTTACCTTATGAAAGTTTTGATGGTTTGTCTTGGAAATATTTGTCGTTCACCTCTTGCCGATGGTGTTTTAAGACACAAGGTAAGCAACTTAAAACTAAATATTGAAGTTGATTCTGCAGGGACTGCTGATTATCATACAGGCCAAGCACCCGACAGCAGAATGATTGAAACTGCACGATTAAAAGGTATTGATATTTCTATTTTGAAAGCAAGACAATTCAAACAAATAGACTTTCAACTGTTTGATCATATTTATGTTATGGATCAAACTAATTTAAGAAATGTCTTGCAACTCGCCAAAACAGAAAAAGACAAGGAGAAAGTTAAGCTACTTATGCAAGTGGTAAAAGGTTCAACGTGTATGGAAGTACCCGATCCCTACTATGGCAATCATGATGATTTTGATGAAGTTTATAACATGGTTGATCTCGCGACAGACGCAATTATTGAAACATTTTTGAAAAATGAAAAAAGGTAAACTTTATTTAATCCCCAATACATTGGGCGGTGAAGGAATAAAATCCATATTACCGGAGGAAGTTATGCAAATCACCTCCAGTTTGCGACATTTTATTGTTGAAGATATCCGTTCAACACGAAGATTATTACGCAAAATCGACAGAAACTTTCCCATCGAAGAAGCCTTGTTTTTGGAGTTAAACAAACATTCAAGTGCCCATTCAATCGACCAGTGTATCAACTTATTAAATAAAGGAATTGATTTCGGACTGATATCCGATGCAGGATGTCCAGGTATTGCCGATCCCGGCGCAGACTTAATTTCAGTTGCACATGAAAACACTATTGAAATAAAACCTTTTGTCGGCCCGTCCTCTATTTTGCTTGCGCTTATTTCCAGCGGCTTTTCAGGTCAACAATTCAGTTTTCATGGATATTTACCAAAAGACCGAAAAGACAGGGTAAGAAAATTAAAAGATTTTGAGGCGGATACACGAAGAACAGGCAGAACGCATATCTTTATGGATACTCCTTTTCGAAACATGCATGTTTTAGAGGACTTACTAAACGAATTGGCAGATACAACCATGCTATGCATCGCATCTTCGTTAACTTGGGAAAAAGAATCCATAAAAACACGTAGTGTTCTGCAATGGCGCGAAGAAGCTTATGATTTATCCAAATTACCAACAGTTTTCATCATTGGAAAATGTCAAAACGCTTGATTATTTAAAGCCTCTTGATTTCTTTATCGCCTCGTAGGCATCCTGTATTTGCTGGAACTTTTCTTTGGCACCTTTCTGAAAATCCTCACCCATACTTGCGACTTTATCGGGATGAAATTTAATTGCCATTTGTCGGTAAGCCTTTTTAATCTCATCATCAGTAGCTGATGCTTCAACACCCAATACCTTGTAGTCGGAATTCACATCGCGATAGAACATGTTTTTTACACTTTCAAATTCTACAGCGTCAATTCCAAGTAAATCCGAAATTCTTCGAATTACAATCAATTCGGATTCAGAAACACTTCCGTCAGATTTAGCAATACCGAACAAATAATGAACGAGCTGAATTCTGACTTCCGGTTGCAATCGCATTCTAATATCTCGACAAATTTCCTCTAATGGAATACTTGAGGCATCGAGAAACTGTTTTAACACCTGCAGATGGGAGCTGTTAAAATTAGGTCCGAATTGCTGACTAAAAAATGACTTTACATAATCCAATTCAGCTTTCAAGACTTTACCATCGGCTTTCATTACAGCGGCCGACAAAGCCATAAGAATGGTTTGTACATCGGAATGCCTTGAGCGTTGCTGATATAAATTAAACAACTCCTCGTTGGTATAATTTCTACCTTCAGCTTGCGCCTGATTTCGCATTTGGCCTATGATGCGATAATAATTATCGATTGTTGAACCAATGATAAATCCAATTACCGCTGCGAAAAAATTTTTAAAGAGCAAAAATGCACCTACGCCTAAAATCCACTTATACAAAACTTCAATATATTTATTTCTAAAAAAGGGGCTTTCGCCCCTTCAAACTTATTAATTTTAGACCACTTGTTCGATGGTTCGCTCAATAAAATTACTGAGCGCTTCTCCCTTTAGCATTCCTTGAGCAAGTAAAGCCAGGTCCGTCAATTGTTTAATTGATTTATTTTTTTCTTCTTCATCCTTGGTTAATAAACCAACAACTTTTTCATGATTGGCATTTACAATAAGGTTGTACGTTTCTGGAAATGCACCATAAAAACCTCCACCGCCTAGCTTTTGCTGCTCCATCATCCTTCTTATAAACTCAGGTTGGGTAATTATAATTGGTGCCTCATCCTCACTCATCGATTCGAATTTAACATTGAATTTCTCTTTGGAAACAACATTTTCGAAAGCAGGTTTTAGTTTTTCTTCATCATCTTTAGATAACTTTGAAGGAATTTCTTCTGACTTCTGAATTAAATTATCCAGGGTATCGGCATCAATTCTCGAGAAAGACAAATTCGCTTCAGATAATTCCAGTTTACCGATCCAATGCGGAACCAGCGGTCCATCAAGAATCAGCACATCATAACCCCTTTCTTTTGCTTTTTTGATAAATGAATAATGCCCTTCTTCATCATTTGAATATAAGCAAACCGTTTTATCGTCTTTATTTGTTTGAAGTGCTTTTACTTTTTCTTTGTATTCTTCAAGGGTGTAATGATTACCATCACTGCTTTTGAGAAGGGAAAAACTCTTTGCTTTTTCTGCAAATTTTTCATCTGAAAGCGTTCCATACTGAACAAAAATCTGAAGATCATCCCATTTAGACTCAAAATCTTTCCTGTCTTTTTTAAACATCTCTGCCAGCTTATCGGCAACTTTTTTGGTTATATGGGTTGAGATTTTTTTGACATTACTATCGCTTTGTAAATACGATCTCGAAACGTTTAGTGGGATATCCGGTGAATCAATAACACCATGAAGTAGAGTCAAAAATTCTGGAACAATTTCCGCGACACTATCTGTTATAAAAACTTGATTGGAGTATAAATTAATCTTATTGCGTTGTACCTCAACATTTTCTTTAATCTTGGGAAAATAAAGAATACCCGTCAAATTGAATGGATAATCAACATTTAAATGAATGTGGAACAACGGAGATTCAAAACTCATCGGATAAAGATCTCTATAGAATGCTGCGTAATCTTCTTCGTTGAGGTCTACCGGTGCTTTCGTCCACGCAGGATTTGTATTGTTAATTTGATTTGGAACCTCTATCGCAACCCTTTTCACTTTTCCATCTTCATCTTTTTCTCCTTCAGGAGAATCGATGTATTCCGTCTTGGTTCCAAAGATGATTGGTACAGGTAAAAACTTACAGTACTTCGTCAAAATTTCACTGATTCTTGACTTTTCAAGAAATTCTAATGCATCTTCAGCTATCCACAATACAATATCTGTTCCTCTGTCTGATTTTTCGATTTCGGTCAACGTATATTCGGGGGAACCATTACTCTCCCACTGAACCGCTTGTGCGCCTTCATATCTTGCCAGGGTTTTAATTTGAACTTTTTCTGCAACCATAAAAGCCGAATAAAATCCGAGTCCAAAGTGACCAATAATTTGCTCTGCACCTTCCTTACCTTTATACTGTTGAACAAATTCCTCTGCTCCAGAAAATGCAATTTGATTGATGTATTTGTCTATTTCATCTGCGGTCATGCCAATACCTCGATCTCTAATAGTTAGGGTTTTTTGCTCAAGATTGAGTATCACCTCTACCTTTAATTCTCCAATTTCACCCTTGAATTCTCCATTAGAAGAAAGCACTTTTAATTTCTGTGATGCATCTACAGCATTTGACACTAATTCTCTCAGGAAAATTTCGTGATCCGAATATAAAAACTTCTTGATTATTGGAAAAATATTCTCTGTTTGTACATTAATTTGACCTGTTTTCATAAAAATTTCAATTTAACCGACCTTCATTTTCAATGATTATGCCACTTGAGGATATCTGACAAACTGTCACAAATTATGATTTAATTACTAATTTTGACAAAAAAAGTGGTCGTTTACGCTATCCTTTTCGTTGCAGCTCTTGCTTTCATCTTGTGGTATTTTCCAATTTTCAGTATTAATGGATTACCAAAAAACACGATGATGCTAGCTTTCCTAACCAAGCTAACTGTGGGTTTGCTGCTCATTTATATGCACAATGCAACATATAAATCAAAGACATTAAGTCACGATGGACCAACATTTTTAAGGGAAGGGAAAACGTTAAATGATGTTTTCTACGATTCCCCAAAATACTACTTTCAATTGATGCTGGGAATTGAGGATTCACAAGCCTTCGCATACAAAACAGGATATTGGTCGCCTGGTGATTTGACCCTAATCAATGACTCAAAAAATGTCATTCGTTTACACGCCATAATCCATTTCTTTTCAGCCAACCAAATTTTAATTCATCTTGCAATTTTCTGTCTTTTAGCATTGCTTGGCACCAAATTACTTTTTCAATCTCTTAAAAAGTATATAAAAATAAATCCCCAATTGGCATTTTGGTTGTTGCTTATTCCTCCAAGTACGATTTTCTGGACTTCCAGTCTCATGAAAGAATCCATATTAATGCTTGGAATAGGCCTGTTTTCTTTTGGCGTATTAGCTGATCTAAATTATCGTAAAAGAATACTGTATATTTCGCTAAGTATTCCCTTTTTAATTGGTTTCAAACCTTACGTTGGCCTCCTAATGGTGATGGCATTACTGTACATTTTTTGGGCGAAATTTCTTTTCAAAGACAAACACTATTTTGCATTGCCTGCTGCTGTATTGGCTGTATTGATATTTAGTATATTTCTTCAAGAAACTCGAAATAAGGTTGTTAATCATTTGACGCGTAAACAATTCGACTTCATTAATGTCGGAAGGGGTGGACTTCATGTGTTATCCGATACCTGTTTTTATTTTTTTAGTCCTGAACAATATGACAGGCTATCTATAAAGGGAACGTATGTAAAACTGTTGAAAGAAACAGACGCTTTTATATTACGATTTGGGAGCACTCAACAACCCATACCGGTTCATTTAACTCCGAAAGGAGAAACATGGAAACGCGTTTATCAAGCCCCAGGTTGTGAGAGTTTTATTCAAATCACCCCAATTAACAATTCAGGAATGCAATTGATAAAAAATATACCTGAAGCACTCGTTAATGGTTTGTTTCGTCCTTTTCCAACAGATCCCGGAAGTAAGTTGAAATATTTGGCGATAATTGAAATTTTTGGAATGCTATGCTTAACTTTTTATGCAGTTCTGAACAGAAGAAAATTGAACATTTTTGAAAATCGAATTGTCACCTATCTTATTGTCTTTTCAATAGGTTTACTTCTACTCATTGGATGGACCACCCCTGTTAACGGCGCCATTGTGCGCTATAGATTTCCGGTTCAATTGGCAACCGTAATTGCCATTTTGATTTTATTAAAACCCTTAAATTTTAAGTTTTGGAAAAATACGTAATGATTACAGGAGCAACATCAGGTTTTGGAAAAGCTTGTGCTCAAATTTTTGCAAAAAACAAGTGGAACCTCATCCTAACCGGAAGAAGGCTGGAGCGTCTTGAAGAATTGAAATTCGAATTGAATCCATTAGGTGTGAACATCATTATTCTAAACTTTGATATCAGAGATGTTAAAGCTGTGAAAGAGGCCGTTCTTGAAATTCCTGCTGAAGTTTTTTCCAAAATTGAAATACTTATCAATAACGCAGGACTTGCCGCTGGAAGAGATGCCATTCAAGATGGAGATTTAGACGATTGGGAAGCAATGATTGATACCAATATTAAAGGTCTTTTATACATATCACAAGAAATCATTCCTGCTATGCTAACAAATCGATCTGGACATATTGTGAACATTTCGAGTATTGCTGGAAAGGAAGTTTATCCATCAGGAAATGTTTATTGTGCCACGAAACACGCTGTTGATGCCATTTCGAAATCCATGCGTATGGACCTTGTTCAGCACGGTATTAAAGTAACCAATATTGCACCTGGAGCAGCTGAGACCGAATTTTCTTTGGTTCGTTTTAAGGGGAATGAAAACATGGCAAAACAGGTATATCAGGGATTTACCCCTTTATCCGGTCAGGACATTGCTGAAATTATATATTTCGCGACGAGTTTACCGAAGCACGTTTGTATTAATGATCTCGTTGTGACGCCAACAGCGCAAGCATCCTCAACCTTGTTTAATAAAAATTTGAGTTAAGAAGTATTATTGAAAATTATATCAATAGTACTTTATGCTGGTTATAATATATTTTAATATTGAATCAAAGATTCATTTTCATTTATCATCTAATTTTGATAAAAGGGTAAGATTAGAATGAATTTTGAAAAATTTCAATTCCTTAAGTTTCTATCCAGGAAAAGGTTCTGGTATAGACTAATGTGCACTTTACTGCTTATTCCAACATTATTACTTACGGTTTTAATTGCCATCATTTACTATAAACAAGATGCTATAGTTAAGGAATTAATTACGCATTTCAACGCTGACTTCGAGGGAAGTATCCATCTGAAAGACAGTCACATAAGCTTATTCGAATCCTTTCCATACATTTCAATAGATTTAAATACGAAATTAAATCTTTAAAAATTGATGACGGAAACATTAATCTCATTCAAGACAAAAATGGACATATCAATATCGTGAGGGCACTAAAAAGCAGAAAACCCACAGATGAAATAGAAAGCGATTTCAACATTAAACTCAAAACCGTTTCCATTGAAAACATTTACATTTCAAAATACAATGAAACAAACAAACTAAAAATTGAAGCAAAATTTAAAAAAATAGAAACACAAATTGACGGTAGCCATAAGCACTTTAATTTGAACCTTAACACTCACTTTAATCTTACTGTAGCAAAAGATCTCCAAAAGACATTTTTGGATAACAAAAATTTTGAGCTTTCGACCCAATTAAAACTCGACCAAGTAAAAAATTTAATTCAAATTGAACCCACACTCGTTAAGGTCGCTCAATCTACTTTCAATTTAAACGGTACAATCGGACTTGTACAAAATCTTCCGTTAGATTTACATTTCAAAGGAGAAAAACCAAATTTTAATTTATTTATTGACCTCGCCCCTCCGGAAATTGCAGTAAAACTTAATCAATTCAAAAACAAAGGAAAAGTATATTTCAATGGCAGTATAAAAGGTGAATCCTCAAACGGAAAAATACCGAAAATTGATATCGATTTCGGTTGTCTTAATGGTTCATTCGACAACAAGTCGAACAAAAAAACTATAGACAAAATAGATTTCTCAGGTAAATTTACTAACGGTATTCAACACAATTTAACCACATCAGAACTCGTAATACAACAGTTTAATGCGCGCCCTGAAATAGGAAATTTTAAAGGGAGTTTGAAAATAAAAAACTTCAAATCGCCGGAGGTTGAAATTACATTAAATACGGATTTCCATATTGACTTTCTTGTTCGGTTCTTTAATTTAAAGCATTTATCTGGCACAAAAGGTAAAGTGCTTTTAAACGTTAACTTTCATGACATCATTGATTTGGAATGCCCCGAAAGAGCAATTGATAAATTGAATGAATCCTACTACACTGCACTTACTATAGAAAACCTGCAATTTAAAAATGCGAATTTACCCATAACGGATTTTGATCTGCAGGCAATATTAAATGGTCACGAAGCTAAAATAGAGCACTTAAATCTTAAAATTGGCGACTCAGATTTAAATATGAAGGGTTACGTAAATGACCTACCGTCTATTCTTCACGCAAAAAATCTTCCCATTTCCTGCAATCTAGATATTCAATCCGAAAAAATAAATTTAAAAGAATTGGTTTCAAATGTATCCCAAACTCAGTTCGATGAACGTGTGGATAATTTAAAACTAAAAGTCAACTTTATTTCAAACGGATATGAATTAAGAAACTTTAGATTTTTACCTAAAGGAGAATTTTTCGTTCGTAACTTTTATGCCAAATTCAAAAATTACCCGCACACAATTCACGATTTTTTTGCCGATATCATCATTGCGGAAAATGACTTTAAAATAATAGATTTCAAAGGGATATTGGATGAATCCGACTTTCACTTCAACGGATACCTTAGAAACTATGATCTCTATTTTCAAAATGAAATGGATGGCAATATGTATGTTGAATTTGATGTAGATTCAAAAAAAATCATCTTTGATGACCTTTTGACCTATAATGGAGTGAATTTAATGCCTTCGGATTATCGCCATGAAGAAATTGACGAACTCATTTTTCATGGAAAAGCATCCATTCATTTTACACAGAACCATTTTGAATCCATTAATTTCAACTTATCCAACTTTTCTGGCAAAATGAAAATTCATCCTATGAGGTTTGAACAATTCAGTTCTCAAATCCAAATGGACAGAAACAGCTTGAAAGTATTGAATTTCA
>JBILIM010000298.1:0-3232 GCA_044349985.1 Crocinitomicaceae bacterium | reverse complement strand
CAACATACTCATCGAGATATTTAAGACGTTCGAGTGAAATAGAATCCGGAAGTTTACGAAGAAACTCCAACCATTCTTGCGCGATGTAATCTGATTTTTTCAATTGTTGAACCTGCTTCTTTTTGCGTTTTTTCCCTTTAACCTTGATATAACTCACAACGGGCTCAAAAATATTTTCATCCTTTTTAAAGCGTTTAACCAATTTTTGCATTGCTTCAAATCGGGGAGAAACTAAAGCAAGACAATTCTTTGGAATCCCCTCTCTATAAATCCATTCATTAACGTTAAATGAAATGCCATGCAAATCCAAAAGGTGAACGTTTAAATAATCTATAAAACGCTCGGTGGACATATTGCGAAAGGCGTTATTTGTAAAATAGGCTTTTAGAAAAACATCAAACTTTTCTCTTCCAATCTGATTTTCCAATGTTTTAAGAAAGAATGCACCTTTTACATAGGCTATATCTGTCATTCCATCATCCGGATTTCTGCCAGCTAGATTCAGTTTCAATTTCGAATCTTCAGGATGTGCTCCATTCTCCATTTTTTTAATCTCATCCTCCAATTCCTCGAACTCAATTAGCAACAGCATGTCAGCGATTTCCTTACCATACAGGACTTCCATTATTCTGTTTTCAAAATAAACGGTAAATCCCTCATTCAACCAGAAATCCTCCCAAGAAGCATTGGTAACCAAATTCCCAGACCAAGAATGGGCCAACTCATGCGCAATGACGGATGTAAGACTTTTATCTCCGGCAATTACAGTTGGGCTTACAAAAGTTAAACAAGGATTCTCCATTCCACCGAATGGGAACGAATTTGGTAATACGAGTAAATCGTATTGCCCCCATTGATATGGCCCGTAAAGTTGCTCTGCGGCCCTAATCATTTTAGGCAATTCGCTAAATTCGGATGTTGCTTTTTTCAAATTACAAGGTTCAGTATAAACACCACAATTTTCTCCCAGAGCCTTGTATTCCAAATCACCAACGGCAAGTGCAATTAAATAACTTGGAATAGGCTTATCCATTTTAAAGGAATACTTTCCTTCCTTGTTCTTTACTTTTTCATTTTTGGCGCTCATCACTGCCATCAACTCTTTTGGTACCTTAACCTCCGCGGAATAGGTCAATCTGTTTGCAGGAGTATCCTGCAAGGGAATCCACGAACGCGTTAGTATGGCCTGCCCTTGGGTGTACATGTAGGGATGCAACTTTCCATCTGTCAATGTCGAAGGTAACCAATCAATTGCTTCTGTTTTGTTTGTAGTTTCATAGTATATGTTGACATATTTGGTAGTAGGATCGATCTTTACCAGAAGCGGTTGCCCCAAAAGTGAATCCTTGTCCCATTCACCAATGAGGAAATTGGTTTCCTTTTCATTATCTTGACCTATGGTTATTTTTTGAATTTCAAGGTTTTTAATATCAAAAACGATCGTGTCGGCACCAAGATTTTCTAAAGTATGCCTTGCTACACCATATACCGTTTGATTTTCAAAATTGACATCAAGTTCCAAATGAAGATGTTTAGTTCTTACTTCAGTGATATTTGAATAGCTATGATTATCATAGCTTGAATCTGCCATTAAAACAGTAGGACTCGTTGCTTTTTTATTTGAATTCTCACCGCACGAGGCAAATAAATTTAGCAACAAAAAGGCAAAAAACGCATATGAAACCTGCCGAAACGTCATATTCAAAATTAATCAATAAATGCAATTGACGATAATCAACTTACAATTCCTTGCTTTTCACTTGTATCTCTTTCGGTGAGGTATTTAATAACCTCAGCGGATCCCATAAGACCAAAAAGCGCTGGCATATAGCTTATGGTACCATAAAAAGACCTTTTAAAATTGAGCCCCGAAGTCATTTTTAAGGAGGCTTTTTGCTGTAATTCTGATGAAAATACAGCTCGAACAGATTTAAAATCAACCCCTTTTTTGCGCAATCTTTTTTTGATATGCGCAGCCAATTTACAATTGTGTGTTTGGTTCAAACTTGCTACCTGAACCCGTGAAGGATCTATTTTTCCTCCCGCTCCAAGGTGCGATATTATTTTTATTTTCAAGCGTTTACAAGCGATAATCCATTCTAATTTAGGTGTTACAGAATCAATACAATCCATCACATAGTCAGGTTTGAATTCCTTAAGAATTTCCCATACCCTCTCTGGCAGAACGAATTCTTCCAAAACATTAACGACTAAATCCGCATTTATTTCTTTGAGCCGTTCTGCCAACACTACGGCTTTATTTTTTCCAATTGTGGAATCAAGTGCAGTAAGTTGTCTGTTTTTATTCGTAACATCGAAAACATCACCATCAATTATTGTTAGCACTCCAACACCAGACCTTGCAATGAATTCGGCAGCAAAAGAGCCTATGCCACCCAATCCAACAATAAGCACATGCGATTGCTTTAGCTTCTCAATTTTATCCGATCCAATGAGTAAATCTGTACGTTCAAGCCAATCTGTCATTTACATTCAATTTGTTTCAAATTTAATTGAAAAGACTTGAATTAAACATTTCAAGATATTGATCGAATATTAAGAAAGTTTCAATTAATTGTATATTTTTGGAAACATCATTTACTTAAAACTTATGGAAAACACTGCTCAGAAAGGACATCCAAGAGGCTTGTATCTCTTATTTACAACGGAAATGTGGGAGCGTTTCAGTTATTATGGAATGCGCGCCATATTTACACTTTTTCTAACACAAGCGTTGCTTTTCGACAAAGAAACAGCTTCAGGCATCTATGGTTCATATACGAGTCTTGTGTATTTAACACCAATTATCGGAGGTTATTTCGCTGATAATCTTTGGGGTAACCGAAAATCAATTATGGTTGGTGGTATCATGATGGCTATCGGGCAGTTATTCATGTTTTTTGCGGCTTGGTTTTATGAAAACCATAGTCTTTCCCTGATTCTTATGATTGTAGGATTGACGTCATTAATATTTGGAAACGGATTTTTCAAACCGAACATTTCAACCTTAGTGGGTCAATTGTATTCTGAAACGGACAAAAGAAAAGATGCTGCATACACCATTTTTTACATGGGTATTAACCTTGGTGCCTTTATCGCGCCATTAATATGTGGTGGTTTAGGTGAGCGTTATGACGAAAACGATTTGGCTATTGCAAGTGCCTTTAAATGGGGTTTCCTTGCTGCTTGTATAGGAATGATTATTTCTGTAATTACGTTCCAAATGAAGAAA
>JBILIM010000297.1:0-3248 GCA_044349985.1 Crocinitomicaceae bacterium | reverse complement strand
CATGACTTGACGGCAAGCTCCACATGGGGATAGAATTTTATCAAAAGGAAGCAATTCACCTTTCGCTACCACACAAATTGTTTCAATTTTGGAATTTGGAAATTGTGAACCTGCATAAAACAAAACGACACGCTCAGCGCACAAACCAGATGGATAAGCAATATTTTCTTGATTGCTGCCTGTTAAAACCTCACCGTTAAGCATCCGTATCGAAGCGCCAACATGAAAAGCCGAGTAAGGCGCATAAGCATTTTGTGAAACATCGTAAGCCTTTGCAACGAGTTCT
Source organism: Crocinitomicaceae bacterium (assembly GCA_044349985.1). Taxonomy (GTDB): domain Bacteria; phylum Bacteroidota; class Bacteroidia; order Flavobacteriales_D; family Crocinitomicaceae; genus M0103. Next base: position 2,962 of record JBILIM010000297.1, on the reverse strand, counting down.
TGGTCTGAGGCATCGAGTAATTTCCATGATTCCAATTCATGAAATTGTATTGTAAGTATTCTTTCCATACGTTTACATTGAGGCAAGACATACGAATAAGATGAAATTTAGTTCCAAAAAATAGCCCTACACTATTGATATTATCTTATTCTCACTAATTTTACACCTCGTATGAATCAATATAAAAAAGTGGCCTTCTACACCCTAGGGTGCAAATTGAATTTTTCAGAAACGTCTACTATTGCTAGAAATTTTGAAGAAGGTGGATTTGCAAAGGTCGATTTCGACGACAATCCTGACATTTTTATTATCAACACGTGCTCTGTTACAGAAAATGCCGATAAAAAATGTAAACAATTGGTCAAGAAAGCGAATCAAATAAATCCGAATGCTTTTGTAGTCATTATAGGCTGCTATGCCCAATTGAAACCGGAAGAAATTGCATCAATCCCAGGAGTTGATCTGGTATTGGGAGCTAATGAAAAGTTTAACATTATTGAGCACCTCGATAAACTGAATTCAAAGCAAGAGTATGCGATTACGAATATCGAGTCCATAAAGAATACCAAAGAGTTTATCCCTTCTTTTTCATACGGGGATCGAACCAGATCTTTTTTGAAAGTACAAGACGGTTGCGATTATTTTTGCACGTTTTGCACCATTCCTTTGGCCAGAGGAAAAAGTAGAAATGCATCCATTGCCTCAACGGTTTTAGAAGCAAAAAAAATTGCAGCAACTGAAGTTAAAGAAATTGTATTAACCGGTGTAAATATTGGAGATTTTGGGCAAGGGGGTGAAGAAAACTTCTTACAACTCGTTAAACATTTGGATGCAGTTGAGGGAATTGATAGGTATCGAATTTCATCCATTGAACCCAATTTACTAAGCAATGAAATCATCGATTTTTGCTTAAATGAGGCTAAACGGTTTGTTCCGCATTTTCATATACCCTTGCAATCGGGAAGTAATGTGCTTTTGAAAGCGATGCGCAGAAAATATCTTCGCGAATTGTATGAAGACCGCATAAAAACGATTAAATCACTAAATCAAGACACATGTATTGGCGTTGATGTAATTGTAGGATTCCCCGGAGAAACAGACGAATTGTTTCAAGAAACATTCGACTTCATCAAAGATTTAGACATTTCCTACTTGCATGTTTTCACCTATTCCGAGCGCGCAAACACCACGGCTCCCAAATTGGGACAAACCGTTCCAATGTCCGTTAGAAAAGAGCGTAGCAAAATGCTTCATATTCTATCAGACAAAAAGAAACGTGCTTTTTATGAAAGCCAAATGGGTAAAAGTTTCGAGGTTTTGTTTGAGAAAGAAGAGGAAGATGGAATGGTATACGGATTTACACCTAACTATGTAAAGGTTAAACTCCCAAATCAAAATCAATATGCAAATTCAATTATCGAGGTTCAATTAAAGGGCATTGATAGAGATGGAATTGTGATAGGTGAACTTATCTAACCTACAAACAATTAATTTTTCCAAATTTGATATAATTTCCCATTTATGGAAACATTATACCATTATGGGAAATAAGCCAACATTCTTAAAATCTAAACTACTGATAATCAAAACTTATATTTTCTGGCATTATTTTCAATTAGATATGAATTGAGCCGTCAGACCGCTCAGTTTTTAAGTACTAACGCAAACAATAAAAAAATGTCAAAAAATCGTTTTTCAACGGGTAACATCCAATTATTACAAAATTTTAATTTCACAAAATCTTTTAGAATAGTTATTCTATCTGCATTTGCATTTATTTTTTCTGCCCAAAGTTATTTTGCCCAGTATTCTCTCGGAGCAATCAACGGAAGTACCACATTTGACGGTACTGTTAGTAGCAGCAGCGCTTCCTTGCAAACATGCAATTGTCCAACTGGACAAGTAGTCGTGGGCATTCAGGGGAAACAAGGCGCCTATGTAGATAACGTGACAATTAAATGCGCCACACTAAATTCAAATGGTACTTTAGGTACTGCTAACTCCCAATCTTGCCAAATTGGGACAAGCAATGGCGGCAGTGGATTTAATTACAATTTTTCATCTCCTACTGCTATGGTAGGTTATGAAATCAGAACCGGTAATGATTTGGATGGTATTACGCTTAAAGGGCAAACTATTGCAAATATAGCATCTGGTGTGAATAATTCTTCCGGTGCCACAAACCTTACTTCAGTAGGAGGTTCGGGAGGAACAGCTAATACAAGATGGGCTCCGAATGGACATGTTATTGTTGGGGTTAATTACCGCAGTGCAACTTATGGTGGTGGGATGAGCTTCAATTATGCTCCTATTAACGCGTGTACAGCAACAGCTCCAACAAGTATTTCGGGCTCAAACTCCATTTGTTCAGGTTCTTCTGTAACATTAACTGCAAACGGCGGTACAGGGAGTAACTATCAATGGGGAACCGGCTCAACTGTTGGAAATAATGTAATTTCAGGACAGACAGGATCCACGCTTAATGTTTCCCCTACTTCAACAACCACCTATTGGGTTCGCAGAACACAAAATTCGCCTTGTTCGAACACAAGTGGCGTGACATATACAGTGAGCGTATCAGCAGCAGCAACAGCACCAACAACCATCAACGCATCATTATCAACTATTTGCGCTGGAACATCGGTTACCTTAACTGCTTCAGGTGGGTCCGGAAGCACATACCAATGGGGAACAGGATCGACCATTGGTTCTAACGTTATTTCCGGAACGGGTTCGTCAATAACGGTTTCACCCACATCAACAACAACGTATTGGGTTCGAAGAGCACAATCTTCACCTTGCAGTGGTCATACAGGTGGAGTCACAAAATTAATAACAGTAAATCCTATTCCTTCTCAACCCAGTTCAATATCGGCACCTGCCTCCATATGCGCTGGAACATCTGGCACTTATAGTGTAACAAATGTATCTGGAGTTACTTATACTTGGTCCTACTCAGGAA
>JBILIM010000296.1:0-3266 GCA_044349985.1 Crocinitomicaceae bacterium | reverse complement strand
TGGCAACCGGCGGATCTGCAGCAGCTGCCGCTGAATTGATTCAAAAATGTGGAGGTACAATTGCCGGTTTCAGTTTCTTGGTCGGACTCGATTTTTTAAACGGTGAAGAGAAGCTTAGGCAGTTTTCAGACAATATTGTTAATTTAGTAAGCTATTAAATAATAATCAAAAAAATTACAATGAATTTTGATTTGAACGAAAATCAGTTAATGATTGCTCAAATGGTTCGAGATTTTGCCGAAAAGGAAGTGAAACCGAATCGTAATAAATGGGATGAGGAGGAATTTTTCCCAATTGAAACCATGAAGAAAATGGGAGAGCTGGGACTTTTAGGAATTTTTGTTCCTGAAGAGTACGGCGGTTCAGGTTTTGGATATTTCGAATATGCAACTGCATTGATGGAATTAGGGAAAGTGTGTGGAGGAGTGGGCTTGAGCGTGGCCGCTCACAATTCACTCTGTACAGGTCACATTTATTACCATGGAAGTGAAGAACAAAAAAAGAAGTACCTTCCAAAGTTAGCTTCAGGTGAATCTATTGGTGCTTGGGGTTTGACAGAACCGAACACGGGGTCCGATGCTATGCGCATGAAAACCGTCGCGCACAAAGATGGTGACTATTGGGTCATAAATGGAGCTAAAAATTGGATTACACATGGCCTTTCTGGTGATTTAGCTGTCGTTCTTGTGAGAACAGGTGAATTATTAGATAGTAATGGGATCACAGCATTTATTATTGAAAAAGACACACCTGGGTTTTCAGCAGTGAAGATTAAAGATAAATTTGGTGTTCGGGCAAGTGAAACTGCTGAGTTGATTTTTGATAACGTGCGTGTTCATCAAAGTCAAGTAATCGGTGAAGCAGGTAACGGCTTCAAACAAGCAATGCAAGTTCTTGATGGCGGTAGGATTTCTATCGCAGCATTGAGCTGTGGCGTGGCAAGAGGTGCCTATGAAGCTGCCTTACAATATTCAAAGGAAAGAGAGCAATTTGGTCAACCAATTGCACATTTTCAAGCTATAGGATTTAAATTGGCAGATATGGCAACAGCAATCGATGCAGCTGAATTATTGACTTTCCAAGCCGCTTATTTGAAAAATTCTAAAAAAGGCCTTACCAAACAAGGTGCTTTTGCGAAACTATATGCAAGTGAAGTTGCGGTTAAATGCGGTAATGAAGCCATGCAGATAATGGGTGGTTATGGATATACTAAAGAATACCCTGCAGAAAAATATTTGCGTGATGCTCGACTTATGACGGTCGGTGAGGGTACATCCGAAATACAAAAACTAGTTATTTCACGAGAAATTTTGAAATAAAGTTGCTTTGTTTTTTATATTTATTATATTTGCAACCCTTAATTGAAATTTTAAAAACGAAAAGTTATGCTTATTATCCCGGTTAAAGAAGGAGAAAACATCGAAAGAGCGCTTAAGAAGTACAAGAAAAAGTACGACAAAACTAACGTAATGAAAGAATTGAGAAGTAGAAAAGAGTTTGTTAAGCCATCTGTAGTTCAACGCCAGGGTAAAATTAAAGCAACCTACATTCAAAAAATGAAATCTAGTGAAATGTAAGTAACATTCACAGAAAATATACGTTAAGGAGCCTATGGCTCCTTTTTTATTGCTTTCAGAATTTGAGACGTATTTGGCTGTTGAGAAGAGATATTCTCGTAATACCATCGTTGCATACATCAAAGATTTAAATCAATTCATAGAGCACTCATGTATTTCGACAGTTGATGAATTGAATCATATCAACCATGCTTCGATACGTTCTTGGATAGTTTCCCTAGTTGAAGGTTCTCTGGAGAATAAAACAGTAAATAGAAAAATTTCAACATTAAGGACTTTTTTTAAATGGCTAAGAAAAGAACAGATTATTGCAAAAAATCCAACGGCTAGAATTAATGGTCCAAAAAATTCAAAAAGATTACCCGTTTTCGCCAAAGAATCAGAGCTTGATGCTGTTAAAATTGATAAAGTATTTAAAGGCGACCTTGAAGGTATTCGAGATAAATTGATTTTCGAGTTATTCTACCAAACAGGGATACGTTTAAGCGAATTAATTGATCTAAAGAACTCGGATATTGGTAACGCGTCTATAAAGGTGCTCGGTAAAAGAAATAAAGAGCGTTTGATTCCAATATCAAAAGAATTATTTGATTTAATAGAAAGCTACAAGAGATTAAAATGCAATCGTTTGTTGAAAAATGATTACCTTTTTATTCTGGAAAACGGTAATAAATTATACCCGAAATTTGTATATCGAAAAATAATTTATTATCTTGGGTTAACAACAAATTTGGATAAAAAAAGCCCTCACGTTCTTCGACATACATTTGCAACTCATTTGTTAAATAATGGTGCAGGCTTGGAAACAATTAAAGATTTATTAGGGCATGCCAATCTTTCTGCAACTCAGGTATACACGCACAATTCATTTGCGAAGCTTTCAAATATATATTCACATGCCCATCCGCGTGGGCGCAATAACAATTAAAATATGGAAAATCAAATTCACTCAATTCATTTCGATGCAGACAAAAAGCTTATTGATTTCATAAATGAAAAAGTAAACAAGTTGGAATTGTTTTTTGATCATATTGTAGCCTGTGAAGTCTATCTAAGAATAGATAAGAGTCAAGATAAAGAGAATAAAAATGTGGAAATTAAAATGTTAATCCCAGGGAAAACGTTAATTGCCAAAAAACAGTGTAAATCTTTTGAAGAAGCAACAGATGAAGCTGTTGAAGCATTGCGTAAACAAGTTACAAAATTTAAGGAAAAGTCTTCCTAAGATTGTATTGAATATCTTTTTGACATCATTTTTTAAGTTTCATTTTGAATCATTGAACATTTTGTAGGATTAAAATCCAATAAGATTGATTCCATTTTGAAATTATGGTTCATCAATACGTTTTGGTTTTTGTAAATTTTTATTTTCGACTTAGATTCCTTTTTCTTATTTCTCCTTGATTTACAATTGAATAAGAGGTTCTAGTGTTAATCCAATTTAATTTTTATTTTCGTGAAATCTTAAAAAATAGCTAATGATGAAAAAAAACTCTTCAAAAAATTGTTTAAAAAGAAATCTTTAGTAAATTTGCAAACCCAAATCGGGCGTTTAACGATACGTTCTTTATTTTTTGACCAATATATTGCCGATGTAGCTCAGCTGGCTAGAGCAGCTGATTTGTAATCAGCAGGTCGGGGGTTCGAGTCCCTCCATCGGCTCCATAAAATATGTTGGGGATGTCGCAT
>JBILIM010000295.1:0-3267 GCA_044349985.1 Crocinitomicaceae bacterium | reverse complement strand
AACCACATAAAAATAACCGCCTCCTTTAACCCTAGCATGTGAACGCTTTCCTTTAATAACCACCAAACCTATAGGTTTTTCGCTAAAAAAATTACTATTCAAATAAAAATCAGCCTTTCTAGGTTTACGTAATGCAACCCCCATTTTCATCGACTGGGGATCAAATTCAAATATGTTGAATGTATCGGTGCGGGTTATTTTAGCGGAGGCTGATGTTTTATTGTCTGCAGAAAAGACATCCTTAATAGAGCTTCTATCGCAGGATGTGCCGAACAAAAAAGGAAGTGTAAAAAAAAGAAGTCGCAAAAACGTTGAATAGCGTTTTATCTGAACCTTAAGCATAAAAAATTTCAAAATACAATGCGTTCAACTGTTGATCATTAGATTTCAAAATAATATTTGTTTTCTCCATTAAAAATAAGCTCAATCGTTTGTGATTTTTACGATTTTACCCAACACCGTCTCACCTACTATTATTCGGTAAACCCCATCCGACAACGGTTCCACATTAAGAACATTCAAAGGTTCCAGTAATTTAAAGCTTAGTACCACCCTGCCCGAATTATCCAGAATGATACAATTTTGATTCAACACCATTTCCGGTACTTTGATAGTAACATAATCATTAGCAGGCACCGGATAGATAAGAATTGTTTCTTGATCGAGATCATCAATACCTACTCCATTCACATTTACTGTTTGAGTTATAGTATCACTACCACATCCATTAGATACAATCAACGTTACTAAAAAACTTCCATTGCTTATGTAAACATGATTGGGATCTTCAAGGTTAGCAGACCCTCCATCGCCAAAATCCCATGACCAAGATGACGCATCCGAGGAGGTACTCGAAAATGCCACATTTCCTGAATTGTTTGAAAACGCGAAATTCGCAATTGGTGCTCCAGGCATTGTGGTCACAACAATTGAACTCGGCGAACTGTTTCCACAAACATTTTCTGCAGTAACGGAAACTGTTCCCCCGCTTGCATCTGCAGTTAATATAATGGAATTGGTGGTACTTGCACCGGTCCATGTAGATGGGAAAGACCAATTGTATACCACGTTTGGATCATTTACCACACTATATGTGTTGGTTGTATTGGCACAAACAGCATTTGGGCCTGTTATTGCAGTTGGCGCTGGTGCAGGGGAAACCACTGAAATGTAATTTGTATCAGAGACGGTTGTTTGGGAGACTCCGTCGCTTACCGTCAAGGTTACACCGTAATTTCCTGCAGAAGCGTAGGTCACCGTTGGATTTTGTAACGTCGATGTAGACGGCGTACCTCCAGGAAATTGCCAGAACCAAGAAGTTGGTACCGCACCAGTGGTTTGATCTGTATAGCTAACTATTTGATTCGTACACACCGTTAATGCTGCCGATGAAAATGCAGGATCTAAAGGTGAGGATAAATCGTTCCATTTCCACATACCATTTTGCGTTGCACTGGTATTGAACCAACCTGACCATCCAACAGAAGTATTGATGAAATCAACATAAAGGTGTTGCTGGTTATCGATGAGATTCCAAGTTACACCTCCATTCGTTGAATAAGAGGATCCTGACGCACCGGTTGCCGCACCAGTTGTGAATGCCACATTGGAACCTTCAACATAACATAAGCCACCATTGAATACAGGTCCCGTAGGCGTTACTGAAGTCCATGTAGAGCCACTGTTTGTAGTTGTCCAGATTGCTCCTGCTTGATTGACAAGCATACCATTTGTAGTTGAGGTAAATGACATGTTGGCGGAACTGCTTGCTACGTTTGCACCCCCGAAATCAGTTATTGGTGAGGTGAAAACTGACCACGTTTGCCCTTTATTTGAGGAATAATAAATTCGACCTTTGCTAGTTCCAAACCAAACACTGTTTCCTACCACTTCCATTTGTCGTGTATAACCGAACTCATTGGCTTGTGGATTTGGAATATTTGCTCCTGAAACCAGATTCCAAGTTGTCCCACCATTTGTTGTTCGATAAATCTCAAACTCATTGTTAATAGGATCTCCTACACAAACACCCTCCAATTCATTCCAGAAATAAACTGCATTTGTAAACGAGGCCGCATTATTGAAAGTCGCCGTATTTTGACGCGTCCAAGTGTTACCACCATTTGTTGTAATCCAAATTCCACCAATTTGTCCAGCACCGTTTGGATATGCCGCCAACCAAGCTTTTGTTGCACTCTCTGCATGAATCATGCTGATACCAAGATTGGTATTCTGAATATTGATAGAACCCGGTGTCCAAGTGACACCGCCATCAGTAGTTTTGGTGAACTGTTGAATATTTGCCGCCGTTCCTGAACCATCGTAAGCCGTTGCCCAAATGGTGTTTGCATCGACAATGGAAATGTGATTGATTCCTCTACTGGCAGCCGTGAACCCCGAATTTTGAACAATCCATTCCCCATAAGGCTGAATACTTACATTGATATAGTTTGTTCGGGTATAAGATTGCGTACTTTGACTGTTGGCAACGGTTAAGGTGGCACTGTAAACACCTGCTGTATTGTATTGCACGGGAGGTGGATTTTGCCCGATAAATGAAGCAGGAATTCCTCCAGGAAAACTCCATGAATAGGATGTAATTGGGTTACCTCCGCTTGCTGATAGGTCTGAGTAATTTACAAAATCTCCTTCAATAATATTAACAGGTGTGCCGGAAAAATATGGAATCGGATCACCAGTTATTGTAGCCTGTACACATTGCAAAGCTGCCAATGCATTTATCCTTGGGCCGATATTTTGATTGATATTGACGCCGGTTGTAATCAAGCAATTCTGGATCGCTGCGGGGGTCAATGTAGGGTTAATGCTTAACATAAGTCCGACAAGGCCAGCTGCAAAAGGCGTTGCCATTGATGTACCTCCCATTTGTGCGTAACCGTTACCATTTGACGTATACACGGTGCTGTACAAACCACCAAACGAATAGCCTCCGGGAGAAGCAATATCCACATACGGCGTTGCTCCATTGTAATTTGAAAAATTGGAACGATTGTCATTGGCATCGACGGAACCGACACAAATCACATTGTTGTATGCCGCAGGGTACATGAGTGTTGTAACGTTATCATTTCCTGCTGCAGCCATGAAGACAATATCCGGATACGCATCAATTAAGGCCTGTATAGCGGCACTGTATGTTGAGCCGCCAAATGACATGCTTACCACGTTCGCCCCATTCTCACATGCCCATTGAATGCCTTGATAAGAATACCAAACGCTTCCGGAATTAGTGGCACTGTTTGGGGT
>JBILIM010000294.1:0-3289 GCA_044349985.1 Crocinitomicaceae bacterium | reverse complement strand
AATAATTGCATTGTATTTGTAATCTCCGGAATATATCAATTTTGGATATCGACCTGTCAGATAAACCCTGCGTTGTTCAGCATTAATTCCAATATCTAAAGAAGAATTTTTAAGGGTTAAGTTAGCAGTATCCGCCATTTTCAGGCATGATGCTAAGTCAAGCTCCTGAGCGTTACCAACAAATTCTGTTAGAACAAAGGAAAGGGTAATTACAAAAATTAATTTCTGCATAAATCTATTTTTTAGGATTAAATAAATAACTAACCAACATTTCAATCACATGAACCTTGTGCGCCTTTAACAAAAGCGCATAATTTGCATTAGTTGTAGGGACTATGGATTGCATAAAATTCTTAGACATTACAGGATACTGACAATTGGACAAAATCAACAAAATAACACTGGTCAAATCAATTGAAATCATTTCACCTTCATCTTGAGCCATCTTCATTTGTTCAAAAATTCCAGTATCCCTAACCTTCTCGAAATATTGGCTTTGTTCTAAGGCACAATTTTCATCACGATTTAACTCATTGATAATAAAATTCGGTAATTCAGGATGTTTGGCTAAAAAATCAAATTCTTTTTCAATAAAAATGGTCAGTTTTTCTATCAAGCTCAAATCAGTATTGAACACCTTAACCATAGATTCAATAAACTCATCCAAAGCCTCACTAAAAATCTCCTGAAAAAGTTTATTCTTCGACCGAAAATAATAATTGACTAAAGCTACATTGAGACCTGCACTTTGAGCTATTTCACGAGAAGAACAACCCTCAAAACCCTTACTGTAGAAAACAGATTTTGCAGCTTCCTTGATTTTTTTCTCTGTTGTCGTATCTTTTGTCGATTTCATATTTTTTCGCGCCGCAAATTTAAACAAGTATATTAAACAAATGTTTAAAAATGCTTTGAAAAAAATAATTTTAACTTATTTCAACAACTTTTATACAGCAACTTGATGTTCTCTCAATGCATCATTAAGGGAGGTCTTCAAATCTGTTGAGGCTTTTCGCTTACCAATAATAAGAGCACAAGGAACTTGAAAAGTGCCCGCATTAAATTGTTTGGAATAAGATCCAGGAATTACCACACTTCTTTCGGGTACAAATCCGATATGTTCAACAGGAGTCTCACCTGTTACATCAATTATTTTGGTTGATTTTGTTAGTACAACATTGGCACCAAGCACGGCTTCTTTCCCTACCCTTACACCTTCTACAACAATGCATCTTGAACCTATAAATGCATTATCTTCAATTATAACGGGTGCTGCTTGAACAGGTTCAAGAACGCCACCAATTCCAACACCGCCGCTTAGATGCACATTTTTACCGATTTGTGCACACGATCCTACCGTAGCCCAAGTATCCACCATCGTTCCAGCATCAACATAAGCACCAATATTTACGTAAGAGGGCATCAGTATTACTGAAGGAGCAATAAAGGCCCCATATCTAGAAACTGCAGGCGGAACCACGCGAATACCCAATTCTTTATAACCGGTCTTGAGTGCCATTTTATCGTGAAATTCAAAAGGGCCAACTTCGATGGTTTCCATATTACGAATTGGAAAATAAAGGATAACTGCTTTCTTCACCCACTCATTAACAATCCATTCATCATGCTCACCCGGTTCAGCGACTCTTAAACGACCTTTATCTAATTCCTCAATTACATTCTCGATTGCCTCACGCGTTTCATTTTCATTTAAAAGTTCTCTATTATTCCACGCTGCTTCAATAATCGATTTCATATTCACGTTTTTTGAGTGCAAAATTAATTAATAAGGTTAATTAAAAAAAACCAAACTATATTTGTTAAATGGGCAATAGAATAATAGCTATTGATTTTGGATTGAAACGCTCAGGATTGGCTATTTCAGATGAAAATAATATTATTGCAAGTCCTCTTGAAACGGTTGATTCCAATAAACTTATTCAAAGATTACAAGTTTTGGTTTCCTCAGAAAACATAGGAATTATAGTTATTGGAAACCCGAAGCGACTCAATAATACAGACCTTCCCATTTCACAAAACGTACAGTTGCTGATGGAAAATCTAATAACAGTATTTCCGGATTTGAAAATAGAAGTATACGATGAGCGTTTTACTTCAACGATGGCAGCTCAAACACTTTATTTCGGTGGAGCCAGCAGAAAACAAAAACATACCAAGGAAAATTTAGATAAAATTAGCGCTGCAATCATTTTGCAATCTTATATGAAAAGAAATGGATTTTAGTTATTTTGAATTTTTCACACTTATATTGAATTCTTAGAATTAATTTTGTAAAAAAAAGTATGATACTGCCTATTGTAGCATATGGTGATCCCGTTCTAAAAAAGGAGGCCGAAGAAATTGACAAGCAATATTCTGGTTTAAATCAGTTAGTTGAAGATATGTTTGAAACGATGTATGCCGCTTCTGGAGTTGGTTTAGCTGCGCCTCAAATAGGTAAATCAATTCGACTTTTTGTTGTTGACGGAAGCCCCTTCGCAGAGGATGATGCGGAGGATAATGAAACTCCAGATCCGAAAGCTAAAGGAATGGAGCATTTCAAAAAAGTTTTCATCAATCCTATTATCGAAGAAGAAGAGGGCGAAGAATGGGCCTTCAATGAAGGTTGTTTATCGATTCCAAAAATTAGAGAGGAAGTATTTAGAAAGGAAAAGGTCATTATTTCCTATTATGATGAGAATTTCGACTTTCACAAAGACACCTACGATGGTTATGCTGCTCGAATAATACAACATGAATATGACCATATTGAAGGGGTTTTATTTACCGACCATCTGTCACCGCTGAAAAGAAGGTTGCTCACAAAAAGACTTCAAAATATCTCTAAAGGTGTTGTTGATGTTGACTACAAAATGAAATTTCCTGCAATTAAAAAAATGCGATAATTAAATTACACAAAATGAGAGAATTAGGATTGGTATGGATAGTTTATTTGATGAGTGCTGCAACGTTAACTTTTGTGAATGCAATCGTTTCTCCTGTTTCTTCTCGAACAATTGATTTGAGTAAAACAGAATACATCAAACCTTCAAAAGAGGATTTAATCAAGGGGATTAAAAAAATGGAGGATTCTTTAATGACTAACTTGCCTAAAAATACGACAGAAAGAAATTTAGCCAGTTACGAATTGATTGACCGTTACCTGAAATTTTTCAGGAACTACCCCGAAGACACCTATGCTGCCGAATGTTTAGATCGTGTACAAATGATGTATACGGGCTTAAACCTTACACAACGCGCCATTGTCTATGCTGATTCTTTGTTGCAA
>JBILIM010000293.1:0-3293 GCA_044349985.1 Crocinitomicaceae bacterium | reverse complement strand
TTGTAAGTTAAGTTGTAAAGATTAAGCAAACGTTTTGCACTTGGAATACAAGATTTCTTAATCAAACTCGCAGCAGCAATAGCTGATTTTTCAAAATCTTCCCTTTCATCTTTTACATCATTTACAATCAGACCATATTTTCTTGCCACAGATGGCATTAATTGGAAAGCACCGTATGCTCCAACATTAGATTTTTTTAGCTGGCCCGGGCTTTCAATAAGTAAAATGGATTGTGCATACCAAGGGTCAACGCCGTTTTTATGAAATGCTTCAACACCTTTCGAGATGGTAGGATAAACAGCGTCGAAATTGTAAAAATGATTTTTCCCCGTTGTACAATTTAAGGTGGCATCAGGGTTTAAACCAAATGCATTTCTCAAACTATCTTTTATCGTAGCCTTTTTCGATTCTGAAAGTTTATTCCAGTCATTTACCGCAATTTTCAGGAGAATATCACGATTTTTTGCAGAATTAATCAATATGGAATCGGGTGACATGCGCATTATCACTTTCCAAAATTGCGGCTGCGGCAATTGGTCCCAACGGTCTATAAAAATGCCATCGGCATTGATAACAAAATTGGTCGAATCATCCTGCTTTACTTCGAGAATTTCTTTATCCCAATTTTGTGATTCTTGTGCACAAGAAACGAGAACTTGAGCTGCAATTATAAAAAGCAAAATGATTCGCATGCAATTTTTAGAATTTGATTGGTGAAGATAAAAATAATCTTTCAAGATTTTTTGTTTAAGAGATTCATCTCTTCTTAATAACGGAGAAATTAGTTTAAATTTGATTATGAAATATTTCCTTCGTTTTATTGGATTTTTCTTCATAATTCCGATTAAGATTTATCAATGGCTGATTTCACCAATGTTCCCTCCAACTTGCAGGTATTCGCCAACTTGCTCGCAGTATGCGATAGAGGCAATCCGTGAATGGGGTCCATTTAAAGGTTCCTACATGGCTGCAAAAAGAATTGGATCATGCCATCCTAGCGGTGGTTCGGGTTATGATCCAGTGCCAAAAAAAAGTAAATCGTAAATCATGAGATACCTATTCATTTTAATCACTTTCTGTTATTCAGCCATTACTTTTTCTCAGGATGCTCTAAAAGCAGTTTCGGCTTCCTTAAATGAAATAGCGTCGGATGCTATTCAGTTAGGGTGGTTTTGTCCTGAAACTCCCTTCACAACCCACAAATTTTCAAAAACGGAAATTGGAATAAAACTTCCCGATCAGTGGAACAAGGAAATACAAGCATTTTTTAACGGTGTTGCTCAAAAAGATAAGTGCTTAAATCCTTTTAATCCGGAGGATATATCCGTTGAATTGCAATTGTTCAACAAAGAGGGTGTGATGATTGAAAGTCGTCCCGGATTTTATTATGAAGCTTTTCGTAAAGATTTAAAAAACAATTTATGGATAAGGGATACAACAGATTACCCCTTTAGAATTCGTTTTTCGCCAAAAGAAATAGGACAATTATCTGCCCGCGTTCATTTAGTAATTCGAAACCATACGAATTACAAGGGTGAATTATTTTTTGAGGTTTTGGATACTAATGAACCAGGTTATTTGGAAATTGGTGCGAATGGGAAACACATGCGATTCAGTGACACTAAAACATCTTTTTTTGGTGTTGGACAAGATATTCCTTGGCCTGTTTGGGAAGATTGGAGTCGACTGGATAAAGCGATTGGACCTCAACCTATTGAGGCAATCTATCGCTCTTTAAATGCGTTTAAAAATGCAGGAGGAAACTATACCAGATTTGTTGCCTCCTCCTGGTTTATGCAGTTGGAATTTGAAGCTCTAGGAAATTATCAACCGCGCATGGGGCAGGCATGGGAATTTGATAATATAGCAGACTTTTGCGAGGAAAACGATATTTATTACATGTTTTGCGCCTTGCTTCATACCCCTTTAGAAAGCAGATCAGACGAAAAGGCTGGCCTTATTCCAGGAGTTCGTTGGGAAACCAATTGCTACAACGATTTGGACCAAACACCAACGGATTTTCCACATGAAGATCCAATTGGAATTGATAAAGCTATAGAATTTTATTCCAACCCGATTGCAAATAAATATACCCGAAACTATTTTCGTTATTTGGTAGCGAGATATGGATATGCCACACATTTGGCAGGATGGCAACTCATGTCAGAGGTCGATGAGACGGCAGAATACCGCGACCAGCAAATTGGGGATAGCACCGTAGACCATTCAGAAAACAGATTGCATGTGAGGAATTGGACCAATGCCATGTCGACTTATATTCGAGAAGAATTGAAAGATCCACACTTGATAAGTATCGCAATAATAAAAGGTAAGGGGTATTCAAAAACGCTTTGGGATCCGGAGTTGTTTAATTTGAAGCATATTGATTTTTTTGGGTATCACGATTACATGTATGAGAATAACTCAGGTGAAGGAAAAACCCGAAATAGAAATTTATTATTGCGATTTTCATCTGTTAACGAACTGAATTTAGGGTATCAAAATGGATCCATAAGCTATCCTGGTTATCAACGAAAGTTATTCATCTATGATGAATTTGGGCATTTTTTATCCATACCGAGAAAAATTCCAGAAGATGAATTTGATGACCCTACAATCGTTTATAATAATTGTGCGGATTTCATGTTCAAACAGGATTTGTGGTTCACCTTGGCCTCTGGTTGCGCTGTCGCTGGATTGGATTGGTGGAACAATGATCAAACGGGGCGTTACAAAATGTGGATGAAATATTTTAATGGCATAAATACATTTGTTTCTGATATCGATTTTGAAAAAGTTAATTTTAACGTAGTCCGTGAAACAAAAGGCAATTTTTCTATTGCTCAGCGTTGGCCACTTACAGAAGAGGAGATAAACCGAAGCAATTCTAAACCCTATCGAAAAAGTGATTTATTGGAAGCGTACACGCAAGTTTCTGAATCTGGAGATCAAGCATTTGGTTGGATGTCTAATAGAAGTTTTCATCCTTACAATTTATTAGAAACATACCCTTGTCTAGCTGCTTTATATAATGGAACGGAGCCTTTTTCAATTCCTTATTTATATCCCCCAAAAGACGACGACTTGTCAAATAAACCCATTGAAATTGGAGAAGGAGATTGTTTTGTGAAGGTGTTTCATCTTTTGAAAAATCAAAAATATGAAGTCCGTTTTTACAATACCATTTCTGCTGAATGCATACATTCGGTATTATTGAAAACAAATGGTAAAGGAATTTTAAAATTGACGAGTCCAGAAATGAAAGTAAATGACAATCCGGATGTTGCTTTTAA
>JBILIM010000292.1:0-3298 GCA_044349985.1 Crocinitomicaceae bacterium | reverse complement strand
GCAAAAGTATGTTCTAATTGTTTGTTTGACACTCCTTTTAAAACCTCGTCATATCGATGCTCTTCAATACATTTAAAATTCTTCCTCACAAATCCCTTGATGATATAATGATATGGGTTTAGATCTTGGGTAACTAGTAAGTTTACTACTAAGACACTCAATACGAGTAGTAAGGTAAATGTTTCTGTCATTCTTTTTTATTTAAGATTTGTAAAATTGCTATCTGCATAATTATCTAAAAAGTCAAATAAGACAAGCAAGTCATTCTTGTCAAAATGCTCTAGGCAATTGCCTTTGAAAATGTTTATGATATTCTTATTGTCTAACGGTTTATATGTTCTAATGTTTATTGTCAAACTTTTAAATTTTGAATGGTCTTGAAATAATGGTCCGTCTGAAATAAATTAAAACTTGTTTATCACTTCCGTAACTCGTGTATTTCATGAAATACGAAGTTAAACAAAAGGCAATTAAGATTAAAGAATACAGCTGGCACGATTATCCTACAATTCATTTCGGAATGGACCTAAAAATGGAATTAACCAGGAGTATCCGATTGCCACAAAAACGAATTAGTGATATTGACTCTCGTTATTTTTTCTGCATCATTCGGTTTTCAATACCTTTATATCTCTGATTAAATTCTGTATACTGTTCGGGTCAAGGCCGTTGTAAATACCCCGAATGTGTCTTTGCTTATCGATAAGGATAAAGTTCTCTGTATGTAAAAAAATATCGGTCCCCTTTTCGACGCCCTCGTCTTCCTCAACAAAATAGTATTTTCGCCCCAGATCATAAATTTCATCTTTATTTCCTGTCAAAAGTTTCCATCTTTTAGCATCAACTTTTTTCGCTTCTGCATATTTTTTTAAAACAGGAACTTGATCTTTTTCTGGAGTTACACTGTGGGATAATAACAAGATTTGATCGTCACTGATAAATTCTTTTTGAATGGCTGCCATACTGTTTGTCATTTTAGGACAAATACCTGGGCAATTGGTAAAAAAGAAATCTGCAACACAAATTTTTCCATCCATATCTTTCTCTGTGAAATCTTGATTTTCTTGATTGATGAGTTTAAAAGGTCTGATTTGGTGAAATGTTTTTTCATTCGACATTTCCCATTTTGGCGTAAAATCGGGAGTATCATAATAAGGTAGTTTTGCCTGCTTTTTTTCTTGACAAGAAGCTAATAACAGTAAAGAAATTACAAGAATATTTGCGTTCATTTTAGTTCTTCATTTTTTAGGGTATAACAGAGTGCCGATTTTTGTAGGCCATATCGTATTCCATCTTTTACTTCGTAGTTGATATAGATTTTTCCATTTTCACGCCACGCTTTTTGCATACCATCTTCTTTATCATCAGTGAAATTTAATTCGTAGTATTTACTTCCACTTTCATACCACTGCTTTTGTAACCCTTCTCGCTTGTCGTTCATATAGATGTAGTCGAATTTTTTATTGCCATTTTGCCAATAACCCATATGTCGGCCATAAGCCAAACCATCTTTATAATTTCGAAGGGTTTCCAACTTTCCATTTGGGAAATAAGTTTTGGTGCTCCCATGAAGATTTCCTCTATAATAGGATCCTACAGATTTTAACGTATCAGATTCATATACCTCTTTAATAAAACCAGAAAATGGTGTTTTATGACGGTAATACATTCCATTCTGCAATGTTAAGGTTGGATCGTTTAGGGAAACAGTATCACTTGGAATAATTGAAAGATCAATCTTTTCAAAAAAATGGTCGACCTCATTATCCTGCGACTGCGTACATCCAAAAGAAAAAAAATATAGTATCAGATAGGCGAATTTATCTGGTAAAAGTCCCCTTTGTGCCATAATAACTGCCCGACTTTAAGATGTAATATCCTGTATTTAAATAGTTTACGTTTGATGCGTGGTAATGATAAATGCCATTTGGAAAATCTTGTGTCGGACCAAAATGACCGCCATATTCGTCTAAAGTTGGATAAATTCCGGTGGTATCTTTTCTTCCATAAATAGGGAATCCATCACGTAAAAATCCAATCAATTTTGCATCGTCTACTGATGTGTATTTACCTGTTGTATGATAGTGGTAATTTTTTCCTGGTGCAGGGTGCCCCCCGGAATTGTCAAATGTTGTTAATGTAATGGCATCAAGTGGAACGTTACCACCTTCTCGATCATTGAAAATGGCTACACCGTTCAACGCCATTCCAATTTCTCCTAACGATGTTGCTTCTTTTGAAGATGCTTCATCTGGATTCGTTGGAATTTTCATCACATAGGATTGTTCGATCATTTCTGTATTTGCGTTGGCTTGATGTCCTGAAGGAAACGCTTCATATAAGGCATTTCCTAAACCCCAATAGGGTGTTTTGTGATCAGGCAATCCATTGCTTTTGAGCGTAATACATCTTTTTTTGCCACTGCCGCTTACAGAAATGGTTACGGCACTTGTGAATTTTGCTTTCACAACGTCTGTAATATCGACGGCTCCGGTAGACACTATTTTGCCCTTTTTACACGAATAAAAGGTTAAACCCAAAGTCAATGCAACTGTTGCGAGAATTGCTAGTTTTAATCGAATCATTTTAAAAAAATTAGTTAGCCAATCCTAGAATAGAAAAGGTTAATTATTTAGATGATATTATTTCTTTTATCTTGCGGTCTGTAAGAAACATACATGATTGTTTCTGGTTTTGAGTTCTTGTTTTAGAAGGATACACAACTTGCTACCTATCGTCATAAGATTTGACTATCCTTCATTTCATTTTGGATGGTCCACTACGCCGAGGCGGAGGCGGGCGAACTTGATTTGATAGCGAATGAAAAGGTTTACCTTACTAAATGCACAAAGCCATGACCAGTTCTTCCATTTAGTATATTTAGGAGTTTGTATCCAATGTACCTTTAAGAAAAAATGGAAATAGTCTTAAGTGTTGATCTTTTTAAAAAGCGCGTATCGCACGGACAAGGTAAACGTTACTTTTATCGGCGCTGAAGGCACTTCCAATATTGAAGTTAAAGGACCAAGCTGTGTTGCCAATGTGTTGATTACTGCTCCAATAAAAGGCCCAAAGTAATTCGTTTGCACCACCAATGGTTGACACTGTTTTATTTACATTAAAACGGTTATGCCACAATAAACTTATTTCATCCGTTGAGGGCAAATACCAGTCGCTTTGACCTCCAATGACCAAGTCTAAACACCATTTTGCAGCACTATTTGTATGACCGGCTTGCGCTATGATGGTATTGCTATTACCTAAACCATTCCACGAAGATTGTCCAGAGGGAACAGCT
>JBILIM010000291.1:0-3306 GCA_044349985.1 Crocinitomicaceae bacterium | reverse complement strand
TAACCATCTATGCAAAATCATTTAAAGAAGCGCAAAGTATTATTGCACCTCTTAACATCCTTATCATATTGCCTGCAATGGTAGCATTAACACCAGGAATTGAATTATCTTTTATGACTGCATGCATTCCTATTGTGAATATTGCTTTGGCAACCAAAGAATTGATTGCAGGAACACTGGATTATGGATTGGTAGCAATAAGCTTCTCCGTAATGGTTGTATTTGCATTTATTGCAGTGATGGTATCTTACCGCCGCTTTGGGAAAGAAAACAGTGTGATTAATTAAAAGAAATCACCAACTTCCTCCCGAACCGCCACCACCAAAGCTTCCGCCGCCAAAACCGCCAAAACCGCCGGAACTCCCTCCACCCCATCCTCCACGTCGGGAATTTCCGTAGTAGAAAGCCCTGCTACCTCCTATGGTTATGCCATCTCCAAACCCTCCACCTTTTCTTCCAAATAACAATACAATGACAATAACAACTATTGCAATGATTACCATAAGAATTTTTGAAAACCGCTCTGATTTCTTAACCTTGTCTGCATAAGCTTTTGAGTTGTATTCCCCTTTGGATAAATCCTCTAAAACATCTATTGCTGAAACAATTCCTTCGAAATACTTTTCTTCTTTAAAATTGGGCAACATCTCGTGATCTACAATCTGCTTACATGTAGCGTCAGGAATAGCTCCTTCAAGTCCTTGACCAACTGCTATAAATGTTTTACGTTCACCTTTACCTCCTGTTGGTTTTATCAATAAAACGATTCCATTATCTTCCTTTTCTTGCCCAACTTTCCATTTATCGCCAACACGTGTAGCAAACTCCCAGGGCTCATAACCACCCAAATCATCAACAACAAGAACCACAATCTGATTTGAAGTGGAATCCGCGAAAGCCACCAGACGTTTTTCTAATTTTCCGACCTCATCAGCGGTTATAAAATTGGGGAATTCAATCGATAAATTGTTATACAATCTCGGTGGATTCGGAGGCTCAGGAATGGCATCTTGTGAAAATGTTTTGACTGCCGAAAGCAAAAAAAACAGCATGACAATCAAGGTATTCAACCAACGGTCTCGCTTTTGCTTCATACTGTTAGCTCCCAAAAGAAATCTCATCGCTTAATTCGTTTTTATCTCCTTCAATAGCCGGGAAGTACAATTTCAATTGTTCACCAACAAGACGAATGCCTTCTTCAAGTCCGGAAGCATAATTTCCTTCTTTGAAATGCGCAATCATCAAGTTCTTTTCATCTTCCCAAAACCCTTGTGGGACTTTCGCATTTATCCCTTCATCACCCACAATTGCAAGCTTATGATTTTTCATAGCAATATAAATCAACACTGCATTGCGCTCAGACGTTTCTTGCATTTTTAAACGTTTAAATACACGAACGGCCTTTTTTACCGGATTTCCTAAACAAAATGCATCAATATGAACTCGGATTTCACCTGAGGTACTATTCTCCGCATTGGCTATTGCCTGCTGCAATTCATATTTTTGAGCTTCCGTAAATAGATTCCTAGGCATCTGTATGTGTCCGTATACTTAAAACTTAACTTCAGGTGCTTTTTCAGCTCCAGCTGTTTCTTTAAATGGCTCCTTTTTTGGGAAGGTTTCGCTGTTCAGGAACATGCTATTGAAAAATCCGCGAATGTGTGCATTGTAGTTTTTAACCGCCTCATTATACTTCTTGCGATCGTATGCAATTCTATTTTCAGTACCTTCTAATTGGGCTTGAAGGGTTCCAAAATTTTCGGTGGATCTAATTTGAGGATACGCTTCAAAAGCTAAATTAATTGCTGTATTTATCTCTTTACCAAACAGTTCCATTTCTTCAGGTGTCTTTGCATTGACAATCCCTGCTCGTGCATTGGTTACTTTAGTTAAAATGTCTTTTTCGTTTGCCGCGGCTCCTTTTACCGTTGCTACCAATTGCGGAACCAAATCTGCACGTCTTTGATAACTTGCACCTACATCGCCCCATGATTTATCAACATCTTCTTGAAGCGATACTGCAGTATTGTAGCTTCCTCGATACATGAATAAAATAATCAGGGCAAAAAGCAATATTCCACCGATAACTCCTAAAAGAACAATTGTACCTCTTTTCATTTTCAATTTTTTAACAAATTTAGGAATTAAAATCCCAGGTACTCAGGAATTAACAAATTTAGGGAATTCAGATACTTCGTGTTGACGTTAGTCCGCCATCCATATGCAATATCTCACCTGTCATCCAGGTAGCTTTCGTTAAAAGAAAATGGACAGCTTCAGCCATTTCATTGCATTCTCCCACCTTTTTCATTGGATTACGCTGACGCGCAGCTTCTCGTTTTTCTTCTGTAGCCAGGAACTTTTCAGACAAAGGCGTATGGGTTAATGAAGGAGCAATGCAATTGAATCGAATGTTTGGAGCATACTCCGAAGCCAAGGATTTTGTCAAGGATTCAATCGCTCCTTTTGAAATGCTAATTGAAGCATGAAAAGGCATTCCTAAACCCGCAGCAACAGAACTAAACAGCACAACCGATGGCGATGGTGATTGTTTTAAATTCGGCAAATACTTTTGAATGAAGGCTATTGCACCTTCTACATTCACCTCAAAATCTGAACGAAATTCTGCTTTTGAAATACGATGAAACGGTTTCAAATTGATGGTTCCGGGAAAATACACGATACCATCTACTGGACCATCAATATTTGGAAGGCTTTCGAAATCATAATTTTGAACGGTATGAAAAGCGGAATAAGCATTTGAATGTTCCTTTCTGGAAATTCCAATAACATGCTGCCCTGTTGTTTTTAATAGATTCGCTGACGCTTCAGCAATAGCGCTGGATGCACCAGCAAAAATAAAAGTACCCATGAAAGAAAGTTAACGTTACTGTATGAAACAGCAGTTAAGCAACTTTGTTCATGAATTTTGCGAGCATGTAGACCAAGAACTCAAAGCCAACTATTACTGTGAAAATAACCAAAGAATAGTTGTTTTCGAAATAATTCGGAGCGAAAAGTGCAACCAAAAAACGAATAAGTCCAGTGAGCGTATAGGCCATGCTCAAGCCAATTTTAAATCCGTCAACGAAATTACTGGCAGTATTAATCCACAAAATAGCTGTGGTAATGATTAAACTAACGTCAACAAACAACATGTTGAAATTACTGTAGTCCGAAAGTATAAGTCCTGCAATGGTATTCAAAATGACAAGACCAAAACCAGAAATTAAAATTGTGTTTTTCATTTAATTCGTTGAATGCGACAATTAAAATTACATTAAAATTTCAAATACGAACATTTTG
>JBILIM010000290.1:0-3321 GCA_044349985.1 Crocinitomicaceae bacterium | reverse complement strand
AGAAAATCATAAGAAAGGATAATGCAATCGCATTCCAAAACGTCGATTCCATTTTGGTTACGGAAAGTATCAAAACAAAAAGGCAACATCCGATAGCAATGGTCCAGTTTTTTAGATTCATCACGTAAAAAATTAATTTGTGAAAAGCATCAAAGATAAAGGAATAAAAAAAGCGGGATTCACCCGCTTCTTCATTTTTAGTATCAATAGCATCAATTCAATCCGTTCAATTTATTGATAAAATCAACTGCTGCATTTTCGATTTCCGAACGAATGGGACGAAAATCTGCTTTTGACTTTGCTGCATTGATTTTTGCGAGCATATCGTCCTGAAAATTTGCAGCGGCATCAATTATTGCCTCTGTCTCATTCGTTTTCTCAGGATTCCACATTTGCATGCTGAAGCACTCTTCCACGATATCAAAAACCATATTGTTTAGGTTCTTTTTCAATATTTTTCTACTTGCCATTGGATATTTTTTTACGAAGGTAGGTTAAGCTGAAGAAAAAGTGAACGCCAACTCAAAAAGATTTGAACATATTAACGTGATAAAACCTTAATCTTCTTTAATACAACGGACGGCGTAGAACGTGCACTGAAGTTCTTTTTCATATTTCAGGGCATCATCTCCTAACATCCATGCGTGTGCATGTTCTCCATCATCAGCATCCAAACTCCACCAAGGTCCTTTGCTGGTCTTACCTGTTCCGTCAAATCCACTCAAATTAAATCCTAATTTGTTCATTTCCTTGG
This sequence comes from Crocinitomicaceae bacterium, assembly GCA_044349985.1. Classification (GTDB taxonomy): domain Bacteria; phylum Bacteroidota; class Bacteroidia; order Flavobacteriales_D; family Crocinitomicaceae; genus M0103. Next base: position 2,567 of record JBILIM010000290.1, on the reverse strand, counting down.
AATAGGAAAGACTTCTTAAAAAATAAACATGATCTGCACCGAGATATTCTATTAGCTTGTAGAAATCATCATCCGAAGGTAACCTCCAACCCAATGGAGCAAGTCCTCGTGGATCGTTCAACGCATACCAATTGTAGGTTCTATAGCCTTTAAAATCGGAATACGCAGGAATCTTTTCCTCTATGCATCTTTCCAAATCCTCCGCATTTTCTGCGAAATAGATTTCATCACCATTTCTATACGTTGTCGTACTCAAATTTTCCTTTGACCAAATTTGATTATTTATTGTAATAGAAGAATCCGATGAAGAAGAACATAATCCACAATTTATGGCTTCAAACCATTTATCATTTATTTTCCTTACCCAATATGCATAATTAATCTGACCATCTTTATATTCAGTTACTTGAAACGATCCTTCGATTCCATTATATTGATTTTTAAAATTATAAATTGATTTGAATTCATGTTGGTTCTTATCATAATCCCAGCTCTTTTTATGCATATATGCTGTGTAATTAATTTCGATTTCATCCAAATAACCTTTAGTAAATTGATACTTCGAAGTTTGACCTTTACCTTTTGGTTTGAGTAAAAAATTTCCATGCAATAATTGAGGATTACCACGCTCAAATTCGGGAAGAATGGAAATGTAATTGAATAGTTTGGAATGATCATAAAAATAACCTTTATAAAAATTTGAACCCTGATTATAAAAAACGAGAACGATATAAGCAGCATTAGACTTTAAATCTACCAATTCTAAATTCTCATCCACATACGCCTCCCAATAACCATGCTTTTTACCATTGTCATCGTATTGGTTGATCAGATGTCCTTTTTCGGTAACGCGCGGCAAAAACTCACTTTGTGCTGAAGCAGTAGACAACACCGCTAAGGATATTCCTACCGTAAAAAATAGATTTTTCATGTTGCAAGTATTTAAGGTTTAACTTGAGTGCCTTCTTCCACGAGGGCAACATGAAAAGAATGATGGGAGATGAAAAAGTAACGGGGAGGATTAAAATGAATTAACTCATACTTCTGCAAAGTCTCTAAAAATTAAAAATCTTCTTTTTAAAATATAAACACCAAAAAAGGCACCCTTTCGGATGCCTTTTCTTCATTGCGTTTTATTTTGATTAAGCTTGTGGCGCTTCTTCTGTGCGTTCCGGTCTTGGAAGCAACACACGACGCGATAATTTCCATTTTTTGGTTTTTGGATCTTTTCCAACCACCTTAAACTTCAATACATCGCCTTCCTTACAAACATCTTCCATTTTGGCTACCTTTTCCCAAGCAAACTCAGAAATGTGGATCAATCCATCCGTTCCTGGCAAGATCTCAACGAAACATCCGAAATCTTTTACTGATTTCACTTTTCCTTCGTATTCGGCACCTTCCTCTACTTGTGGAGGGAATGCAATCGCTTTAATGCGACGCGTTGCTTCTTTCATATCGTCACCATTGTTAGACATGATCTGCACACGCCCCTCACCTGTTGGCAATTCCTCAATGGTAATGGTCGTATTGGTATCTTTCTGCATCGCCTGAATGATTTTACCTCCAGGTCCGATGATTGCACCAATCATATCGTTAGGCACATTGAACGCCTCAATTCTTGGCGTTTGTGGCTTAAAGTCAGGATTTGGTTTCGCGATGGTTTCAACAATTTTATTCAAGATATGCAATCTTCCTGCTTTCGCTTGTTCCAATGCCTGGATCAATACTTCATAAGGTAAACCGTCAACTTTGATATCCATCTGACAAGCAGTAATTCCTGCTGCTGTACCTGTAACTTTAAAGTCCATATCGCCTAGGTGATCCTCATCGCCAAGGATGTCCGACAATACAGCAAACTTTCCGTCATCTGCAACCAATCCCATAGCAATACCGGATACCGGCGCTTTGATTTGCACACCGCCGTCCATCAATGCAAGTGTACCTGCACAAACGGTAGCCATTGAAGACGATCCGTTAGACTCTAATACATCTGAAACCAAACGAATGGTATAGGCATTGTCTTCAGGTAATACCGGTTTCAAAGCTCTCAGAGCAAGGTTACCGTGACCAATTTCACGACGTGATGTTCCTCTTAACGGTTTTGCTTCACCTGTTGAAAACGGCGGAAAGTTGTAATGCAACATGAATTTTTCAGTTCCTTGAAACGTTGCACCGTCAATCATTTGCTCATCCATTTTACCACCTAATGTCAAGGTAGTTAACGATTGCGTTTCACCGCGTGTAAACACAGCAGATCCGTGAACCATTGGTAGATAATTCACTTCAGCCCAAATTGGACGGATCTCGTCAAAGCGACGACCATCCAAACGCTTACCTTCGTGTAACATCACCCAACGCACAGCTTTTTTCTTTACTTCTGAAAAGTACGTAGAAATAAATCCTCCGACTAGAGAAAGTTCTTCATCAGTATACGTTGCTTTCAATTCTGATTTTATGGCATCAAAAAGTTCAGAACGTTTTGCCTTGTTGGCCAAGCCCATTCGTGCAACTTCTTTACATTTTTCCATAGCAAATTCGTACACTTTAGTTTTAACTTCATCGTT
>JBILIM010000289.1:0-3323 GCA_044349985.1 Crocinitomicaceae bacterium | reverse complement strand
ACGGGGAGTCCGTCATCTATAGCAAATCGCAAGGGGGCATGATCCAGCAACCTCAAATCACGTTTAAACCAGACAATATTGATTTCTTGCTTCACATTTCAAGAAACACTTGAACAAATTATAAGTTTTACAATAATTTATTTTTTGAAACGTTTTTATCTTTAAAGACAATATTGTGAACTGTATGAAAAAAGTGTTTTTAGTAGTATTGATTTTTCCAATGACCTTCGCCTGCGAAAAGAAATCCAAATGTTACGATGCCAGTTTGGTGCATAACAACCCTTGCACCGCAGACTGTGGGGGATTTTTAGGTTGCGACGGGAATACCTATTGTAATGCTTGCGAAGCAGCACGAGTTGGAATAGGACCTATGTAGTAGCATCAAATACTTCTATTTCAAAAGTAAAGCTTCTGTTTTCATTTGGTGCTAACCAAATCAATCCATCTTTATCCTCTAAAAAGCCGTTTGACTGGATGCTGTCAGCCCAACCCCACCAAGGTTCAATGCAAAAGAAAGGTGCGCCTGGTTTCGTCCAGAATCCAACAGCATTCCAATCATGGCAGCGGACCGCTACAATGGATTTATCAGATTTACAAAGATGAACCTCATTGAATTGGGGCTGTTTAAATACAATAGTTGTTCAATTTGAAATTTTGTTCAACATGCATCGTTTCTTTTCCACCCGTATACAAACCATCTTGAATTTCAAAACGATACGCATCAAATGCATGCGGAAATAATAGTGTGTAATTTTCAAGTGCTTCTGTCAATTGAAATCCTGGATGTCCTCCAATTGAGAAAGGTAAAGATGCTTTTCCGCAATTCGTTACGGAATAGGTTGTGATCAATCGTGAGTCCATAAGCATGTAGGTAACATCTAGGATAAAATCGAAAGGATATTGCTCCAGAGTTTCGCTATTTTGCTGAAGACGAAAGACTGCACTTGAAGTATCAAAAGCATGAATTTTAAAATTTTGATTTCTTGCAAAACCATGCTGAAGCATTTCATATTGCTCACCTTTCCATGAATAGCGGTTATTCTTCAATTTACCAACAATTGGGAATAAAATTGGTGCAGAACGGTTCCAAAAAGCCTCATCTACTTGCCAAATACTATTTTCCAATCCAATTCGACGAAGCGATTTTAATTCTGCACCATTTGCGGAAATTTCAGCGCTTAGTAAAGGTGATTCAATGCTTATAATTTCAGCCATTTTTTTTTGTTTTTTTTTATCGTATTGACGATTATTGACGAATTCAATTTGATAAAACGAATACGCTCAATGCACACGTCAGGGTATACAAGATTTAAAAAAGATTTTTAACTGACAAATAATTTTTTAAACTTTCATACAACTAGACCCTATGAATCGCTCATTCTTTTAGCTCACAGTGCTCTTTTCGATAAATGTCCTTTGTCAATTTAAAAAACATCCTCAAATATTAGGGTAATGAATTATTCAGGCAAAAGAATTTTCTAAACAACTTGGACCTGTTGTGGAGTTCCATGAAGTCACCTATTTTTACTACTCAAGATTTATGAAACAGGACAAGAAAAATTAATTTTACAGTATGTTTTTTGTCTTACCCATAACTTTAATTTTATTTGCTAGTGCTTACTTTATCTATTTGGCCTTAATCAAAAAAGAAAAACGCAAAATCAAAAAACCATTCTATTTAACTTTAGCACTTCTAGGTGTTTATTTTCTTGTTTTATCCATAGTTTTTCTGAGCAGCTTTTGATGATACGATTTTATTGTTTATTTCTGATTTTTAGCATTCCCTTTTTCACCTTTTCACAATCGATTCCAATTGTACCAAGTGGTTCTATAGAACATATTGAAGCTTTTGAATCGAAATATATTGATCCAAGAACCATTGACATTTGGTTACCAGAAGGTTACACGACATCAAAAAAATATGCGGTTTTGTATATGCATGATGGGCAGATGCTTTTTGATTCCTCAATGACATGGAACAAGCAAAGCTGGGATGTTGACAATGTGATTACAAAATTGCTCAACGATAAGAAAATAAAAAATACCATTGTAGTTGGTATTTGGAATAACGGTAAGTCTCGACATGCTGAATATTTTCCGCAGCAACCATTTGAATCCCTTTCCATTTCGGAAAAAGATTCATTGAATAAGCAATTGCGAGATGCTGGAAGAACTGAAGATGTATTTGCTCCTATTTCAGATGCCTATTTAAAATGTATTGTTGAAGAGATTATTCCATTTATTTCTGAGAATTATTCGGTTAAAAAAGGACGTAAAAACACGTTGATTTCAGGCAGCAGTATGGGTGGGCTCATTTCACTTTATGCGTTGTGTGAATATCCTGATGTTTTCGGCGGTGCAGCTTGCATTTCCACGCACTGGCCAGGAGCATTCACCTTGGAAAACAACCCTTTTCCGGCTGCGATGATAAATTATTTAAGCGTGTCTTTGCCTAATTCTCGGAACCACCGTATTTATTTTGATTGCGGCGACCAAACGCTTGATGCATTATATCCTGACATTCAGCGTCAAGTGGATTTATTGTTAGACTCCAAGGGCTTCAATGACAAGAACGCACTTACATGTTATTTTCCCGGTGCCGATCACAGTGAAGTTTCATGGAGTAAACGACTAGATACCCCTCTTTTATTTCTTCTTGGTAAAGAATAACGTAAATAGATTACGAATTACCTTGCTAATTTCGTTTTCAAATTGTTGATTACTTTTTAATCATTTTATGATTATTTATTCATCTTTAATGAAAGTAATTTATAATTTTGGAGGTGTAAGAAGAGGGTGAATTCTACCTTTTATCTTCCAAAAATTTACGATATGCAGCCTTACTTGAATTTTAAAAAATATTCACTATGGCTGGTTTGCGCTCAATAGTACACATGGATCTCGATACGTTTTTCGTATCATGTGAACGGCTTTTGGATAGCCGTTTAATAGGAAAACCGATACTCATCGGCGGTACAAGTGACCGTGGTGTTGTTGCTTCTTGTAGCTATGAAGCACGTAAATATGGTATTCATTCTGCTATGCCTATGAAAATGGCTAAGGAACGTTGTCCGGATGCGATTATCATCAAAGGCAATTCGAGTACGTATTCCAACTATTCGAATATGGTTACAGAAATCGTTCGCGAAGCAGTACCTGTTTATGAAAAATCTTCTATTGACGAATTTTATATGGACCTCTCGGGGATGGATAAATTCTTTGGAACCATGAGATACGCGAGTGAACTCCGAACAAAAATCATCAAAGAAACCGGTCTTCCTATATCTTTTGGACTTTCTGAAAACAAAACGGTCTCCAAAATC
>JBILIM010000362.1:0-2707 GCA_044349985.1 Crocinitomicaceae bacterium | reverse complement strand
CTGAAGATACAAGACTATATAAAGAAAATATGGCGATGTTGTCTAAGAACTTAACAGATCTTAACAACGTTTATGGCAATATGTTGAAAGCTATGACAATTAAAGGATAATCACTTTTGTGACTATTTTAAAATTGAACATTAATATTATTGTAAACAATAAAATTTAATAATCATGGCAGGAGGTAAAGAAACCCCGAGACAGAAGATGATTGGTATGATGTACTTGGTACTTACCGCACTTCTGGCTCTTAACGTATCAAAACAAGTCTTAGATGCTTTCGTAGCAATCGAAGAAAATATGCAAAAAGCAGCAATTAATCATCTTGAAAGGGGCGATGGTGCTAAGAGAAGCTTAAGTGGTGAGTTGACTGTAGCAGAAAAGGATAAAGAAGATCCAACAAAAGTTAAGGCTCAGAAAATCAAGTACTTTTTGGATGTTATGAACAAAATTGATGTAGAGACCGGAAAATTTATTGAAATGGTTGATGGCATCAAGAAAGACATACTGACAAAGAGTGGAGAAGATATGACTGTAGGTGATAAGGATGCTTCTAAAATCCTTTGGGTAGACTATAATAAAAAACAACCAATACGTCCGGCAAGAATGAATTTGGCTGCTGTACAAGCAAAAGATCAGTACGACATTCCAATGCATGAATTGTTAGGTGAAGAGCCTATGAAACCAAAAGCGGATGGTGCAGGTATGAAACTTTGGAAAGCTTACAATGATTACAGACAGAACATTGTTAAGCTTTTGGGTACCTACACGGTAGGAGGAAAGACATGGTCAATTAATCCTACTGCTATAAACAAGTTCAAAGATTTCAATGATTTGACAAAGCAAGTTGAAGCAATGATTGAAAAAAGTCAATGTAATAAAAATGACGATAAAGGAAAATTACGTGATTTATACATTGAATTGACAAAACCTGAGATGGTAATGGCTGGCGGTGAAGGAGAAGAGCAAACGGAATGGCCATGGATAGGAAAAACGTTTGACCATGCTCCTTTGGTTGCGGCGTTGGCTTCTTTGACATCACTTCAAGTTGAGGTTTTGGCTGCTAGAGCCAGTGCTTTCGAACACATCAAAAGTCGAGTTTCTACCGGAGAGTTTAGCTTCAATAGCATCGAAGGTTTCGCAGTTGGACCTACAATGGTAACCAAAGGCGATGAGGCAGAATTAAAAGTAATGATGGCAGCATTTGATACCGATAACCAGCCTGTAATTACTGGAGGAGGTAATTGGACAGTTGCAAACGGTCAAGGTACTATGAAAATAGCTACTGCTGGTATTGGTGACAAAACAATAAGTGGTACAGTTAAGATTCGTAAGAAATCTGGTGATTGGGCTGAAAAACCTTGGAAATATACTGTTAAGGTAATTGAGCCTACTGGAAGTATATCGTTGCCAGACATGCAGATTCTTTACAAAAACTACAGTAATAATGTGCAAGCGGTTGCGTCTGGTTTCGATAAAACCGATTTGAAAATCACATCAGGTTCAGCTACAAAAACTACTAAAGGTTCGAATAACTGGGTTATTTTTCCAACAGGTGGTAACACATTGACTCTTGCTGTAGTTGGTACAAATAGTATCACGAAGAAGTCAGCGACTTTGAATTCTGTTACATACAAAGTTAAACCTTTGCCTGATCCAGGAGTTTATTTAGGTGGTAAGAAGAATACTGAATCTGTTAATAAAAATGTGACGTCAATTCAAGTTAAGTATGGTTCTGAGATTACATTAACAGGTGTAACGTTCCCAATTTCAGGTTGGACGCTTATCGCAAATGGTCGAGAAACATCAGGAACGGGTACAGAATTGAACGCTCAGGCAATGAATATGATGAAGCAAAGTAGTGGCAAATATGTTACATTGGTAGTTAACTACAAAAAGCCAGATAAAACTGTTACGAAAGGTTCAGGTACGTTTAAAGTAAATTAATATGAGAAGTTCCAGATTAAATAGTATTTCAATTGTGCTGACTGTTTCTTGCTTGATAGCAGGTGCATCTTTCAGCCAAGGACAAGTTCCCTTCGATAATGGTGGTGGTCCCATAAATGTTATTAATCCTGGGACTGAAAATCAGGTTATTGATGGTGTTTTCATGCCTACGCATGTGCCGACAAAACGTCCGATTGCTTACGAAACGATTCGAGAGGCGGATTACATTTGGTCTAAGCGTGTTTTCAGACGGATAGACCTTAGAGAAAAAATGAATTTCTCATTAAAATATCCTTTTGATGATGTAAGAGATAGCGCAATCTGGGTTAGAAATACCACTAGATGGTCGTTATGGACAATTGTTCGTCAACACATCATGTGGGGAGACGTAACGATTTTTGAACCTGAAAACCCGAACGCTTGGGGAATGTTTGATGGGGATCAATTTAAGTATCCTGTAGCATCAAAGATTAATGGATGGTATGAAACGGATCCAGAGATGCGGAAGAATATTAATATTCGTTATTTCGGAAAGATGGGACCTACAACTGATCCTATCAAAAGTAAGGATCCAATCAAAATGGAAAACGACGAAGATTCTACAATTTATGACCCGATTAAAGATGAATATGTTGTTCAATTCTATCCTGGAGAAATGCAATGGGTTGATGGTAATGATATTCAGGGTTATGACTTAAAAGAAGATTGGTTTTTCGATAAGGAGCGATCTGTATTGGATGTGAGAATTATCGGAATAGCT
>JBILIM010000288.1:0-3340 GCA_044349985.1 Crocinitomicaceae bacterium | reverse complement strand
TTGGGGGAAGATGGCTACCATTTCTTCGATATTCATGAATTTTGAATCCATTTTAACTGGACTTTGAGAATTGTTAATCAAAGAAATTATGGCTGCTTCAGAAGGGAAAAAGTTGAAGTTCTTTTCAAACAAATAACAATAAAATCCTAATTGAACAGCGTGTTTCGTTTTTTTAAATCCTTTAATAAGTTGCCCCTGTTCGATGTGATTTTTGAAATTGACATCTTCATCTTTCAATTTTCCAGATTTATAGTCAATGATTCGAAACCGGCCGCCAATGGAGTCAATACGGTCAATGAATCCTTTAATAGGAATGGTTTTTTTAACGCCATTAATATCAATTTCTACTTCGGCGGTCAAACCTACTTCGATGTATTCAATAAAAACAGGTTCGGATTGCGCGCTTAAGTATTCAAATTCTCTTTTGAGTTGACGTTCCACGAGTTCATGCGCCATGTTGTAACTCAAAAGATTTTTACCGGAACTGAATGCTCGTGCGTCTCCATCGAAATGTTTTTTGAACTCGTCTTTTAAATAAGTACTGTAGTTGGCTAACATGAATGTCACATCTTCGGGCAAAATGTTTTTGGGTTGAATGTCTTTTTTTACACCGTTTTTGTGATGTCTTGCATGTGGTTCAAATAATTTTTCAAGCGTATTGTGAATAAATGTTCCAAGTTGACTATTTTCCACTTCCTCTTCTATGGAATCTTCTTCACCGAAATCGAGAACATGTCGATAATAAAAATCAAGTGGGCAATTTAAATATTTATTTACCGCCGAAGCAGAAATGGATCGCGTAAAAAACTCATCTAATCGTTGAAGTAATTCTGGTGTTTTTTCAATAGAATTACTGCCACTTACAATACTTTGGTCATTTGGGATGATGTAAAATTCTTTGTTGATTTTGATGTTTGGATTGGTTCTTTGAAGTTCGAGTTCGAGTTGTTGGAGATAACGACTTGCTTCATTACTTCCCATTGCTTCACTTGAGCTGCAATAGGTAATCGTTAAGTTTTTACAATGGTGAAGCAACCGATAAAAGTGATGTGCAAAAAGACCTTGTTTTTGACGCGGTGTTGGAAGTTCGAAATATGCCCTCAAATCCATTGGAATTAGTGTTTGCATTGGGTTGGTAGGAGGTAAATTCCCTTCGTTAAATCCTAGAATTATTATATTTTCAAAATCAAGAAGTCGTGTTTCTAGTAATCCCATAATTTGCAATCCTTCAATTGGGTTACCATGATATGCAATGCTCAAAGAACCCCAATGTTGCTGAAAAAGATGTTTGAAACTTTTCAAGGACATGGATGGAATACCTTCATTAATGATGTTCTGAAAATCCTGTATTCCTGAATCAAAACTTTGAAGAAGGGCCTTCTCAAAGGGATAAATCTGATTTAATTCCTCGTGAATAAGCACATTCATCTGTCTAATTTGATGCACGGCAAATTGCCAGTTGGAATTCCAATTTGTAGTGATGAGATTTAATAAACTGTCGTGATTTTTATCAATTTCCAACCTCGACAGACTAACAAATAATGTGTTTTTTGCAATAAATTTTTCTTCCAGTAAAGCAATTTCTTTGCGCTGTTCATCATTAATGATTGCTAGTACAAATGGGTGGCTCCAGAACCGTTGCAAGTCATAAATATAAATTCCGGTAGTTTTCCATCTCGCTCGGCTTTCTTGAATAGAAAAAATAAGTTCAACCCATGTTTTTATTGCTGTATGTAGTAAAGGAAGTCCTAAAGTGATGTTTGCTTTTTTGACATTTTCTGGAATATTTTGCAAAACAGGTACAATTAAACTTTCATCTGCAAGTAATACCAACGTGTTTTCAATTTCTTGAACCGTGGCATCTTGAAGAATAGTCCCCATTACCTTTACTTGTCCCGTTTTTTGGGCGCATTCCACAACATTCACCATCATCGTTTTATCCGCCAAGTGGTCTTGAATAAACGGTAATTGCTTTGTTTGAAGTTCCTTTTGTAAATGATTTAAAAAAATTCCCGCTTCGTGATTGTCGTCGTTAATATAATAGGAATCGGCGTTGATTAAAATATGCGCATGACCTGCATTTTTCAACTTGCGCATTATTTTTAATTCAGATTTTGAAAGTGCATTGAATCCTGCAAAAAGAAATTGTTGACCCGGATTATCGTTCAAAATCAAATCGATGTTTTCTGCAATTAAACGGTAAGCTTTGCCTGAGTAGGTGCAATTTTTTGACTCAAGTTGTTCTTGCAAAAGCTCATAATAGTCGGCTAAACGATCCCAAAATTCTAAAAATTTATGTTGTCCAGCTGAATGTTCTTCACTGTTGAAACTCCAGTTTTCAATATCCTTTATATCTGCAAGATTTTTGAAGATGAGGTTGCTCGGCACTTCGTATCGATCAATTTCTTCGATATCACTGAGTAGGATAGGACCCCAATTCATGAAGTCTTCAAAAGTTTCGTTTTCCGTAACGTATTCACTTGATTTGTGGATATCGTATAGTGTAATCAATAAGCGCGTTTTGTCGATAATGGTTTTAGGACATGAACGACGAATCCATTTGTCAATCGTAACAATATCAGGTGCCATTATTGGTTTTTCATAAACCTTATAAAGTGCGGCAGAAATGTATTTTTTCGCTCGTTGAGAGGGAATTATTATAGTTAATTGGTTTAAAGGAAGTTGGTTATCCTTTATATAATTCGCGACTTGATCAATGAACTTCATTCGTTATTTCTTGGTTATAAAATTCTCATGGTTTAAAATGTTTAAGGTTTCAACCGGAACTTCAGGATAATACTTCTTGAATAGTGGAGGTTCCTTCACCAATTTTTTGGAATAGGATGTTTTAAAGGCTGCGACGCCATTTTTGTTGAATTCTAGAATGTCAATATTTTGTGAGGTATGCGATTGCCAAAAATAAAATTCAGAATGTAAACCATTTAATTTTTGCCATTTTAACTTTTCTGAAATCAACCAATTTCTCCATAGGTTTTCTGCATCACCTCTTATTTCCAAAGGGTTAAAATTGTTAATTAGAACATTTCGTATGCCGTTATCCAAGAAATAAAAGACGTGACTTTTTTTCAATTCATATCTGTTTTCATTGTGATAACAAGGTAGTTTAATCAACAATTGCGCATTAATCATCAAATCAATGTAGCGTTCTACTGTTTCATTGTCTAGATTGCATAACTGCCCTATTTCATAATACGATAAAGGTTCACCGATATGTATTGCAACAATTTGAAGCACTTTACGAAGGAGATTAACTTTATTCACCCTGTCGTTTTTACTAAAGATTGATTTCAGTGATGCATCAATTGTGGCTTTAAGTACA
>JBILIM010000287.1:0-3345 GCA_044349985.1 Crocinitomicaceae bacterium | reverse complement strand
TATCGTGGAATTGGAAATACGGCATCTTCTCTATTTGCATCCTCTTATTTTGGAAAATTTTATGGGTCTGCTAAACTTTCATATGAACTCGAACTCCCATCCATTTTTCCCATTTCAGCTTCTGCCTATTTCGTTATGAATCGCTGGGATTACTTTCGAAGTTTTGCCACATTTTTTGAGGATGTAAAACCATCATTCCTCGTTCAAAATGAAATGTATTATGGCCTTAAAATTAACCACCCCATAGGTAATACAACAAAAAGCTCGTTTGATTTTAGATTGTTCAATCTTGAAGACGACTATTATCAGACGGATAATTTCACCAATAAAGATACTTCAGATTTAACCCTGTTAGACGGGTACTCATTAAGTTGGGAGTTTGTGCAAAATTCTTTAAACAGAAAACAATTTGCCAATTCTGGACATTTTTTCCGTATTAAAGCACGATACGTTGACGGTTTCGAAACAAGTATTCCAGGTTCAACATCTCTTGTTGATGAAATACAAACCTACAGCCATAAATGGATAAACATTAACGCAGAATTTCAAACGTTCCCGATTGATTTCAATAATTTTCACTTCGGTATTCATGGAAAAGGTGTTTTTAACAGCCAATCCTTATACTCCAATTACACCGCTTCTTTATTGGCGATGACTTCATTTTCTCCAATTCCAGATGCAGAAACCTATTTTCTGCCAGAATACCGATCGCCTCAATATCTAGGTGGTGGTTTCAATACCATTTTCACCATTAAAAAGAATTTTGATATCCGTTTAGATGGATATTACTATCAGCCATTCGTTATTTTAATAAAAAATGCCGACGGCACACCAAGTTATTCAAAACCATTTAAAGGGAGTTCTTTCATGGCCTCAGCATCAGTTATATACAACACTATTGTTGGACCAATAAGAGCAACGGTGAATTATTTCCCACAACAAGCGAAGCCAATAGCCTTTCAGATTAGCTATGGATTTATTCTTTTCAACGAAAGGGCAATACGTTAAAACACTCTGATTATATTTGCTGCAATTAAAATTTATGGAAAAGATCATTTGTGGAATACAACAAATGGGAATCGGTGTTCCCAATGTTCAAGAAATATGGAAATGGTACCGAAAATTTTTTGGTGTTAATGTGCGTGTTTTCGAGGAGGCTGCAGAAGCTCCACTTATGACGCGTTACACAGGAGGTCAAGTTCATTCGAGAACAGCAACCTTAGCACTGAGTATGGAAGGTGGTGGTGGATTTGAAATTTGGCAATTTACAAGTAGAAATACCGAAAAATCTGATTTCCCAATCCAACTAGGTGATTTCGGATTATACTGTTGTAAAATTAAATCTCGAAATGTTTCGGAAAGCTTTTCTTATTTCAAAGAGAATGGGGCTCGAATTGTTGGTGATTTAATGAGCTCCCCAAATGGAAAACAATCCTTTTTCGTTTTAGATCCGAACGATAATTTATTTCAGATTGTTGAAGGCAGAGACTATTTCAAAAACACGGGCCATCCTTCGAAATGTGGCGGAGTTGCAGGTACGATAATCGGTGTAAGTGATATTGATAAAGCTTTACCACTTTACAAGGATATTTTAGGTTACACTGAAATAGAATACGATAAAACGGCAAATTTTGAAGACCTAAATTCCCTTTCTGGAGGAAATGGTACCTTTAGAAGAATTTTACTTTCTCACCCTGAAGCAAGGAAAGGTCCTTTTGCCCGATTATTAGGCCCAACCGAAATAGAATTGATACAATCAATAGACCGAACGGATTGTAAAAAGATATTTGAAAACAGATTTTGGGGAGATTGGGGCTTTATTCATCTCTGTTTCGATGTTCAAGGAATGAATGCTTTAAAAGAAGAATGTGAACACAAAGGTTTCTCATTTACAGTGGATAGCGAGAACACATTTGACATGGGAGAAGCAGGTGGACGGTTTTCTTACATCGAAGATCCTGATGGTACTTGGATCGAATTCGTTGAAACGCACAAGGTACCTGTTATGAAAAAATGGGGTTGGTACATCAATCTAAAAAATAAAAAACCTGGAAAGCACTTGCCCAATTGGATGCTTCACGCCATGGGAATGAACAAAGTTAAAGATTGAACGTTCAGCATGTGAAAAGCTCAAGTTTATAAGCGAATTAATGCATATATTTGAACAATGAAAAATGGAATAAAATCTTTTGGAAAAATGCAACTTTTTGGAGGTGTATTTTTTCTTCTCATACTATTAAATTCTTGCAATGATAAGATTGATTTAATAGGAGATTTTCAAGAAACTGCTGTAGTTTACGGTTTACTCGACCAATCTGATTCTATCCATTACATTAGGATTAACAGGGCTTTTATAGGGCCAGGTAATTCCCTCGAATTTGCTAACATTCCAGACTCGAATTATTTTGACCAAGTCGATGCAACAATAACCGAATTTGTCAATGGCAATCAAACCCGAGAATGGGTTCTCAATGACACATTAGTTGAAAACAAGGATACCAACGGCATTTTCTATGCCCCTGAGCAAAAACTCTATTATTTCATAACAAAGAAATGTAATGCAGACGGAACACAAGCATTACATTCTACCAGTCAAGCTGATTTATTAAATTCCCTCAACGAAAATGCGACTTATAAAATCCACATCTCGGTAAATGGAGGTGAAATTGAAGTAGACGGATCAACGGATTTGGTTAAAGATATTACTTCACCAACAGTAGATCCGGTTTCTTTTCGTTTTGATTACATTGAAAATGATGGATCCTATGCATCCAATAGCATTAAAGCAAACGTTGGCAATTCTTACATGATTAACACAACTCTTGAAATAGCTTTTCAAGAATTTGGTTCGGATACAACCCTTAAAAAGTTCAAATGGAAACTCGGAGAATCTGATGTTATCCCTAACGGCTTTAAAGTTTTCACAATGCCCGGAGAAAATTTCTACAACTTAATTAAAGAAAATTGTTCGAATGATCCGAGTATAACTAAACGAAGAATCTATTCCATCAAAGCCATTATAACCGGAGGGGCTGAAGATTTATATAATTACATCACTGTAAGCAAACCAAGCTCCTCTATTGCACAAAACAAACCTACTTATACAAATCTTTCAGTAAGTGAAGGTGCTCGGGTCGTAGGAATTTTTTCATCGAGGTATACCTACAGTGTTGAAAAACTTTACATCAACCCTTTTAACAACAGCTTACGAATGATGACGGTTGAATCCGTTATTGAGCTTTGTCAAGGAGCCATCACCGGGGATTTGAATTTTTGCAGTCAACATCCTGCGGATAATGGCACGAACTATTTTTGCAATTAAGGGGGCAATTCTCATATACTTTG
>JBILIM010000286.1:0-3348 GCA_044349985.1 Crocinitomicaceae bacterium | reverse complement strand
CGGACAATGTTTACAGCCGCTTTTACAGCAATAGCCCCGTTTTAAATGGTATGATTCAGTAAAAACAATATGTCCTTCTGGACTCAAATAATAATCTTCTTCTGTTAAATTTCCTCTTTTGGAAAAACCTGACATCTCGTTATCCATCACTCAGAATTACTAATTTCGTTTTAAGTTATTACATTGTTATGTATTCCGTAAATAAATCTATCGAACAACATATTAGTATTGAAAGCTTTAACAAGCGCAATGTTAAATTGTTCATGAAGCGCGATGACTTAATTGATTTGGAAGTTTCAGGAAACAAATGGCGCAAGTTAAAATACAATGTAGAGTATGTTCAACAACATAAGTTAAAGGGGATATTGACTTTTGGTGGCGCGTTTTCAAACCATTTGTTGGCAACGGCATCTGCTTGCTATAAATTCAATTTAAAAGCTATTGGAATTGTTAGAGGTGAAGAATTGAAGGCGGATTCCAATCCTGTTTTGAAACGGTGCGTTGAGCTCGGTATGGAATTGATTTTCGTTTCGCGCGAATTGTATGGTTTGAGAAATGATTACGATTATAAAAAGGAATTGAAGACCATGTATCCACTCATGCATGTGGTGCCTGAAGGTGGAGCTAACTACCTCGGAATGATAGGATGCCAGGAGATTTTGGGAGGGATCAATTTGGGTTTTGACCATATTTTTGTTGCTATGGGAACGGGCACAACTGCTGCAGGTGTCGCTTGCAGTTTAAGAGGAAATCAAAAACTACATGTGGTTTCTGCATTAAAAGGAATGGACGTGCGAAACGAACTTGCCAACCTGTACTTAAGTTTCGGTTTTTCGAAACAAGAAATCAACGAATGGCTTGAAAGCGTTTTGCCGCATGAAGATGCCCATTTTGGGGGTTACGGTAAGACAACCATAGAGCTTTTGGAAAAAATAGGTGCATTTGAACAATCTCATGGAATAGCAATTGATCCTATTTACACCGGAAAAGTATGGGCTGCTTTAGAAAATTGGATAGAATCAGAAAACATAACCAATTCAAAAGTGCTCATGATACATACCGGTGGCGTTTATGGTGGACAACACATCATGTCGGAATATAAAAAGTTGAAGAAGTAAGTTCTTATTAAATACCCAATAGCTTAATAATTTGATAGGCTTCCTTTACATCGTGAACCCTAAGAATAGATGCACCTTTGATAATGGCTAAGGTATTCAAAATGGTCGTTCCATTTAAGGTATCGGAAGTTTCAATATTAAGTGTTTTTGAAATCATAGATTTTCTTGAAACACCAACCAGAATTGGGCGCTCTAAAATGTGGAAATCGTTGAGCGCTTTTAAAATTTCAAAATTTTGTTCCATTGTTTTTCCGAAGCCAAAACCCGGATCAATCACGATATCATTAATGTTTTTAGACTTTAAAACACTTATTTTTTCTGCAAAATATTGAATCAATCGCTTGAAGATATCTGAATGTTCATTTTGTTTGTGCAGGCCTTCAAAGGAATCCGGACAATGCATGAGGATATAGGCCAATTGATAGGAGGCAACGACATCCAACAATTTAGGATCAAATTGAAATCCACTGATGTCATTGACGATATCTACACCTTCATCAGCAGCTTGCAGGACCACTTCAGATCTAAAGCTATCAATGGAAACCAATACCTTAGGGAACTGCTTTTTAATGGTTTTTATTGCATCTTTTGTACGCTCAAGTTCCTCTTGCAAGGAAATTAATGTGCTACCTGGTCGTGTAGAAAGCCCACCAATATCTATAATGGTGGCACCATCCTCAATCATTTTTTCCACTTGAATCAGCAAGTCTTTCTTAGTGATTCTGCTGTTGGCATGAAAGGAATCTGGGGTACTATTTAAAATTCCCATTATTTTCGGAGATTTTAAATCGATTAATTTATCCTGAACCTTCAAATGATTCATTTTAGGAAAATGTGTATCTTCAACCCGCGAATTTATCATGGTTAATTTATGAGTCAGACAAATATTGAATACACAAATATAATCAATCATTGCCGTGATATTTTTATTAAAAAAACGAAAGATTACGGAACTGCATGGCGCATTTTAAGGCCGAGCTCGCTAACCGATCAACTTTTTATTAAGGCGCAACGCATAAGAACCCTTCAGGAAAGTGGAGAGAATAAGGTTGGTGAGAATATAGAAGATGAGTTTCTGGCTATTGTGAATTATTGCATTATGGCCATCATTCAATTAAGGGAAAAAAGTTTGGAAACTTTGGATTTAAGCGAAGATCAGGCGTTAACGCTTTACGATTATTATGCGAACGAAGCATATGAGTTGATGTCTAAAAAGAACCATGATTACGGCGAAGCTTGGAGAGACATGCGCGTGAGTTCCCTAACAGACCTCATTTTAATGAAGATTCTTCGTGTAAAACAAATTGAAGACAATCAAGGTAAAACCATTATTAGCGAAGGAATTGATGCCAATTATTTTGACATGTTGAATTATGCAGTTTTTGCATTGATTCATCTTTCTAATGATAAAGCATAATGAAAAATCAAGCGACAATAGGAGGTAGGTCAATGGTGTTTAACCTTATGTTTGTGTTGCTTAACATTACGGGAATAATTTTTATTATTTTGGGTTCACACCCAGCACAAGCGCATCATTTTATTCTATTTAATTTCATTGGTTACATCACCTTGTTGCTTTCTATAGGAGGATTAATCCTTTTCCAAGGTAAGCTTCTTATGGCAAATGTCGCGCGTTGGTTGGTTGGGAGCATTTTTATTTTTTCCGGAATTATTAAACTGAATGACCCTGTTGGTTTTGCCCTTAAACTTGAAGAGTATTTTCAAGATGGTGCATTGGCTTTCAGGATAAAAGAATGGTTCAATTCCCCAGCTTTCTCTTTGGAGTTTCTGCAGGATTCTGCATTCGCATTAGGTATTTTAATTATTATCCTGGAGCTCATTCTTGGTGTTTTTTTAATTGTTGGAGGCAAAATGCGATCCGTTGCATTTTATCTAATTGGTTTAATGCTTTTTTTTACATTTCTCACATGGCACTCGGCTACCTGCGATCCGAAAGCAAAATTCTGGGATGAGAACACCTATTCAACAAATGAAAGCCGGATTCAAGATATTCTCAAAAACCCCAAAAAATATAAGGGTGTGATAATTATCGAGAAGACCAATGATTCCGTTGTGCTTCAGGAACAAAAAAGTACCCAATGCGTAAGTGATTGCGGATGTTTTGGTGATGCGTTAAAAGGTGCTGTGGGTAGATCGTTGACGCCTTTAGAATCGCTTTTTAAAGATTTGGTTTTACTTTACTTTGCGCTATGGATTTTGTTGTCCCGAA
>JBILIM010000285.1:0-3353 GCA_044349985.1 Crocinitomicaceae bacterium | reverse complement strand
TTTTGGACACCAAAAATCCGGATTTATGGAAATTCTTTATGGAAAAACAAGGCGGTAGATTTAAAACAATTGCGAATTCACCTTTAAATCCAAACAACAATTAAACACGATTTCGCTAATACTTTGGTATTTTTGAAATTATTTCAATCGATTAAATGCAAAGAATACCACTTGCTGAACGCATGCGACCTTATGTTCTCGAAGATTACATAGGTCAGGATCATCTAATGGCCACAAATGGGCCGTTAAGAAATGCTTTGAACGCAGGTATCCTACCTTCAATTATTTTATGGGGACCGCCGGGAGTTGGTAAAACAACATTAGCTCAACTTATTGCCGATCACCTAAGAAAGCCAATATATTCTTTGTCTGCTATTAACTCTGGAGTTAAAGATGTTCGTGAAGTCATCTCGAAAATTGAAAACTCCGGAATGTTTAATCATAAAGGCTCACTTCTATTTATCGATGAAATTCATAGATTTTCAAAGTCCCAGCAAGATTCTCTTCTGGGTGCGGTTGAAAAGGGAATTGTTACTTTGATTGGTGCGACTACCGAAAACCCATCCTTCGAAGTTATTGGCGCATTACTCTCGAGATGTCAAGTTTATGTGCTTCAATCACATTCAAAAAGTGATCTAGAGAAAATTTTAAATCGTGCTGTTCAAAATGATATTTATTTGAAGGATAAAAACATTTCACTTAAGGAAACCGACGCTTTAATATTTTTTTCCGGAGGTGATGCACGAAAACTTCTGAATTTATTGGAGATTGTTGTTAGCGTTGAAAATACTGACGAGATAGTTATTACCAATGACAAAGTTAAATCCATTGCCCAGCAGCACTTTCTTAATCACGACAAAAACGGTGAACAACATTATGACCTTATCTCAGCCTTTATAAAATCAATTAGAGGAAGTGATCCAAACGCTGCAATTTATTATTTAGCACGATTAATTGCCGGTGGAGAAGACCCTAAATTTATTGCAAGAAGGTTAATTATTTTAGCATCTGAAGACATCGGGCTTGCAAACTCGAATGCAATGCTCATTGCAAATACATGTTTTGATACCGTTGAAAAGATTGGTTGGCCAGAATCTAGAATCATTCTTTCCCATTGTGTTATTTATTTAGCGACTTCTCCTAAAGGAAATGCAGCTTACAAAGCAATTAATTTAGCTCAGGAATTGGTGAACAAAACCGGAAACCTACCTATACCTCTGCATCTTCGAAATGCCCCAACGCAATTGATGAAAGATTTGAATTACGGTTCGAATTATAAATATGCTCATGATTTTAATGGCAACTTTATCAATCAAGAATTTATGCCGGATGAAATCATCGGAACCAACTTTTTTATCCCAGGATCAAGTCCGAAAGAAAACGAGTTAAAAACCCTCATCGATAAACTCTGGCTTAATAAATACTAAAATGTTAGCAGGATTTCTTTACTATATTATAGTGTATCCATTTTCATTAATGCCGCTAGCTATATTGTATCGTTTCTCAGACCTGTTTTATATTATCCTAATTTCCATTTTTCCTTACCGAAAAAAAATTATTGATTTAAATCTAAAAAACGCTTTTCCTAATAAAAGTGCTTCTGAGTTAAAGGTTTTGCGAAGGAAATTTTATCGGCATTTCAGTGATTTATTAATTGAAGGCATTAAAAATCTCTCCATTTCAAAAAATGAACTAGAAAAACGTTTTAAATTTCGCAACCCTGAAATCATTGATCAACTATACCGTAAAAACAAATCCGTTATTCTTGTTTCGGGGCATTACAACAACTGGGAATGGCTTATTACTTCTTTGTCCCTTCAAATAAAACATCAAGCTATTGGTATCGGAATGCCTATGACAAATAAATTTTGGGATAAAAAGGTTAATGAAAAAAGAGAACGATTTGGGCTAAAAGTAGTGCACGCTAAAAATTACAAAAAGCATTTAGACAACAATAAAAAAGCTTCTTATGCAGTACTTAACTTAAGTGATCAATCTCCCGGAAATTCATACAAATCGTATTGGATGACCTTTCTAAACCAACCAACTGCCGTTTTATATGGAACGGAAAAAATGGCCCATGATTTCAACTATGCAGTTGTGTTTTTCAAAATTGAAAAAGTTAAAAGAGGGTTCTACGAACTGTCATTTGATTTGATATGTGAAGAACCAAGAAACACCGAATGGGGCTTTATAACCGAACAGCACACCAATAAACTAGAAAACCTTATAATTCAAAATCCAGAATTTTGGATTTGGTCTCATAAACGTTGGAAAAGAGAAATTCCTGAAAATTTGGAATCCCTGAAAATAATACAAAAAGAAAAATTTTTAAAACAGTATTTTGATAAAAATTAATTTGGTTTGGGTAATTGCATTAGCTATTACGAAGTATTTTTTAATTACCATTTCATATGGCCAAACTCAACCGTTAACGGAAGTGAAATACACTCAAGAATCCTGTTATTCGAGAAGTGTAAAAGTATTTAAAAACCACATTATTACGGGTAATTCAAATGGTAAAATCTACGCAATCAATTTGACTAATAATAAAGTTAAATGCCTGACACAAGAAAGAACATTTGGAGAAATAAGAGACATTGAAATTTCTGGACATCAAATACTAGGTTTACAAAGTGCTGATTCTGGGGCAATTGTTAAGGTTCATCTCAAAAAAGAGCCAATAGTGTATAAAGGAGATTCATTAGGGTGGAAGAGTCGGTTTTTGGATGGTATGGCCATTCAAAAAAATATTGGTTTCATAATGGGAGATCCAGTTGAAAGTGTTTTCTCATTATACTTTTCTATGGACAGAGGATTAAATTGGACTGTAAGTAGAACAGCAGTAAAAAGTTATGAAGGTGAGGCTGGTTTTGCTGCAAGTGGAACTAATGTGCAACTATTGGGAGACTCTTTAATTTATTTTGTTTCCGGCGGACATTATTCCAGATTTTTTAAATCGAACGACTTAGGTCAAACATGGGAAATATCAGAATTACCCTATTCTTCTAACAATACGTCAGGGGCCTATTCCCTTTGCATGTATAATGACTTAATTGGTGCAGTAGTTGGTGGTGATTACACAAATCCAAATGATACTATTTT
The DNA here is from genome assembly GCA_044349985.1 of Crocinitomicaceae bacterium. Taxonomy (GTDB): domain Bacteria; phylum Bacteroidota; class Bacteroidia; order Flavobacteriales_D; family Crocinitomicaceae; genus M0103. The sequence continues at coordinate 248 of JBILIM010000285.1, read as the reverse complement.
AAATAGTTTTTATACGCTTGACGGTGGTAATACATGGCAAAAGTCAGAAGTTCAGCCATCCGGGTACCGTTCGTGTGTCATACAATCTAATCAAGTTTTATTCTGTTGTGGAACAAATGGCATTGATTATTCCCTCGATTTTGGCAAGAATTGGACGCCTTTTGCATCAGGAAATTACTTCGCAATGACAACACATAAAGATAAACTGTATGCCACTACAACGAATGGTACTTTTCATATCTTTGAAA
>JBILIM010000284.1:0-3363 GCA_044349985.1 Crocinitomicaceae bacterium | reverse complement strand
TCTAATAGCTGTTAGTAAATCATCGATTCCTGTTACATTGAGAAAACTGTCGTGTTGTCCTGCAAAACTTGCATCTGGAGAATCTTCAGCAGTAGCGCTACTTCTAACTGCCACAGCAACCAACCTTCCATTACTTTTGCATAAATCGTCATAATACTGTGCAACGTTGTCTATGATTGCTTCAGAAAATTTCCCATTGCCTATCAAGGTTCTAATTTCTTTTGCAACGGGTTCCAAATTGGAATAATCTGTTGGGTTCAGTTTGGAAAGTACTCTTTTGATTGGAAGTTCCAATCGATTATCAATTAGAAATTGCCAAAAAAGCAAGGATGAAAGCGCAAAGCCCTCTGCCGTATTATACCCTATAACTTTTGCATTTTTTTGCAGGGATGCGAGCGCCGTATTTTTTCCACCGTAACTTGAAATGTTACCCAATGAAATTTCATCAAATGATTGAATTAAAGGAAAACTGTTCACCAGACTTTTTTGGTAAAAGTTCTTTTTATTTTTAACATTGAACGCTAAAATTCAACGAAAAAAATCCAGTTTTCCATGAACGTTTTAAACGATACCTATTTTTTAAACCGAACAAAAAGTTCAGTTCCTGATCTTGCATCAACGGAATTGTAACAATCCTCGATTTTTATATCCGAAAAATAAGGTTCAAAGCGCTTGACGTATTCTTCTTTGTTTCCCCCAAAAGGCGGTCCCGATTCGAAATCACGATTAAAAAGAACACCAACTAGCTTTCCTCCTGCAACCAAAAGTCCATGAACTTTTTTTACATATTCATCTCTCAAATTCGGATCTATTGCACAAAATAAGGTTTGCTCGAGAATTAAGTCATAAGTTCCAGTATGTTCAAAGAAATCCTCAATTAACACTTGTTCCTCTGGAAATTCCGGAACCCAATTTTTAAAATGTAATAATGGAGCGGGTGAAAAATCAAGATAATAAACCTGTTTAAATCCCTTTTGAAATAGGTACATTACTTCATATCCGAAACCAGCTCCGGGAACCAATATTTTTAAACTTTTATCTTCTAATTGATCGATGTAAGCCTTTAGTGGGGGGGAACTATTTTTCAAATCCCAACCTGTTTTTCCAGAATCGTATCGCTCAGTCCAATAATCGGAAGATAAAAATCCCATGAATTATTTCGTCAAAACAACCTTCACCGTTGACGTCATCTCATTCTGTTTTACATTTACAAAATAAGTTCCTGCCGGTAATTCAGATATATCTAGGAAAGAAGTCGAATCGATTGCATAAAAGGACATAAGTTCTTCTCCTGAAATGGCATAAACAACTACTTCAGCATTCGCAACGCCTTTAATTTGAACTGTTCCGTTGGTTGGATTTGGAAATAAAGAAACTGTTAAATTTCCTTCATTCAATCCTGCAGCATTTCTCGTATCAAAAGCAATAGTACCTGGAGAAACACCTGCATCAAAAGAATTCATCAAGTTGTTGTTTGCGTCGTAAATGTATACTTTACCAAACGAGAAGAAATCCGTATTGCTCGCGTAAAATAACCCATTGATTGGATCTTCTGCGATTTCGTAATAGTTTAAATTGTGATTCGATACTGGACCTACAGGCGACATGTTGAGAACGTTCCACTCATTTAGAACCGATTCACCTGAAATTTGGTAAACTAAATTATCAGCTCTTAAACACGACGTGCCACAACCGGTTATTGAAGAGGCAATACTTGAAGTTGCAACATTATTGGTTGTAATATCAAGTTTTGAAACAGAAGCTCCAGTCCAGTCTTTATTGTTAACCGTTAAAATGGTTGATCCAGATCGCATCATATTGTCAGGATTTCGGCCCTCGGGACCCAAATCGATTTCGTTCCCGTAGGTTAGATTGTTGAGATTTAGTTGTCCTATCAAGCCCTTTTCATTTCCCCATTCGTAACCGTTATTCACTGCAATGTAGACAGTTGAACCATTTACAACCATATTTTGTGCTGCCCATTTAGGACCATTTATGGTATCAATAGCCTGAACCAACTGTAACGTGTTCGCATCATACACATGCAAATACGAATCGTAAGTTGTTAAATATTCTCCACGTGTTGCAATCAAATAATTATTTTCAACCACAATATTTCGAACTCCTGGACAATTTGCGGTAGCAACCAATTGATTCGTTAGTTTATTGTATTTTAAAATCTTACTGTCCGCGGCTACATAAGCAAAATCTCCGTTCATGAAAATGTCTGAACCAAATCGCATGTTCTCAATGGTATCAACAACTGAATAAACCCCATTTAGTGGATTGTATGACCCCAATGTAACCGGTTCAAGAATGGTATTGGATTGATAATCAAAAAAACCTTCATTTAAGACATAAACCTGATGAACATAGTTTTGAGCATAGGTTAAATGGCACAAACCAAGAGTCAATAAAAACGTAATTTTTTTCATTTTTTCTGTTTTAAAAATTTTAAAATAAACCAAAACGGAAACATGAAAAAAGAGGGCCATAATTACTCAAAAATTATGAGTAATCACGAGTCCGACTTTAATCTGAAGTCTTCGCTCAACAACTTAGGCAAGTATTCTGACTTTTACCAACTCGCATTGCCTTCCCATCATACTATTGACAGTGACTTTCTAATGCGATTTAACGGTAATTACAGCTGCAGACACAGTTCCGGAATTGCACCGGATTCCTTATTAATCTCGCAACGCGACAACCCAAGAATCGGTGTAAATTTAACAATAAAATCGTAAAAATTTGATTTATTCTTATTTACAGAATAACGTAAATAAGAAATTTAAAGTTTTTCAATTAAAAACTCTGTCCTTCTATTTTGAGAGCGATTTTCTTCGGATGTATTTGCAACCTTAGGTTTGGATTCACCAAATCCTTTTGCCTTTAACCTATCCGCTTCTACTCCCATCGTTACCAGATAATTCATAACACTTTTTGCGCGATTTTCAGACAAAATCAAGTTCTTATTTTCTTCTCCAACATCATCGGTATGTCCTTGAATGGCAACATTGATGCTGGGATTATCTTTTAAAAATCCAGCAAAACTTTTCAAAATGAATTTGGAATTTTCATTCAATTCAGCGGAGCTCGTAGCAAAAAGAATGTCATTTATGGTGTAGGCTTCACCCTGTTTCAATTCTCTCACCGACAAATCGTTATTGCGTATTACTGGATCTGCATTACTTAATGCTTCTTTTTCGATTAACTTCGAATCGAAAGCTGCACCTTCTTTTTTTATGGTTACCATTAAATCTTGAGCTTCATCAATTTTAACAATTGCGGCATATTTCCCATCGTCACCATTAACTTTAATTTCAGTTCGTTCATCACTATTCTCATATTCGATTTGTATCGACG
>JBILIM010000282.1:0-3385 GCA_044349985.1 Crocinitomicaceae bacterium | reverse complement strand
AGTTTGTCTTTATTTTCTTTCAGCAAACGTGCCACTTCAGCAATCATAAAACCACCCATTCTGTTGTCAAGTGCTCTTCCGACATAGCGGTTTTTATTCAAGATCATGAATTCATCTTCAAACGTTACAACACAACCTACATGAACGCCCAATTTCTCAACCGCCTCCTTTGAATCGCAACCGCAATCCAGAAAAATATTTTTCAAACTTGGTGTTTCTTCCTTTTGCTGTCTCATGTGAATTGCGGGCCAACCGAAAATGGCTTTTACAATTCCTTTATCGGTATGAATATTTACGCGTTTAGACGGTGCAATCATGTGATCTGAACCACCATTTCTTCTGAGATAAATAAAACCATCTTTGGTTATGTAATGTACGAACCACGAAATTTCATCAGCATGTGCTTCAATAACCACTTTGTAGTTTTCATTTGGATTTATCACGCCCACAACGGAACCGTAATTATCTGTAAAATAATCATCAATGTAGGGTTTAAGGTAGTTCAACCAAAGTTTTTGACCTTCCGATTCAAATCCTGTTGGGCTGGGATTATTTAAATATTTTTCTAAAAATTTTTCCGATTGTGAAGTGATTATTTTTTTCATACTACTGATTTTAACGCATTAAAGTGACATTACCTTTTATGATGGCTTCCCCACCGTCTATACAGACAGCTTGCAGGTAATAATCGTAAACATCTGGATCCATTAACTTACCACGGAAATTACCATCCCATCCAAAATTTCTGTCTGTTGATTCAAAAACCATTTCTCCCCAGCGATCGAATACCCTGAAAAGCATCGATTCAATAAGTTGCCCACGAACGTAAAGGATGTCGTTTTCTCCGTCATTATTCGGTGTAAAGGCATTAGGAATGTAGATGTAACTGTCTTCACAAATGAATCCATAGGTATTGACCAAAACGGTATCGGACTTAACACAAATGCCATCCGTTGCAGTTAAAGTGTAAACCGTAGATTCATTAACTGTAGCCGCAGTAATTTGAGCATTGGGATTCACAATGCCATCTGCTGGACTCCAAGAATACGATAAACTGTCTGGTTGTCCGAAAAGTGTAACCGAAGCGCCTTCAGGAACCAAATATTCAGAGGCAGAAGCTTGAACAGTTCCTTCAGCAATTTCACTCACAGCAATGAATAGGGAATCCTGAATTATACAGCCATTGGATGCCGAGGCGGTAACAAAAATATATTGAGAACTATCCGGTAAAAAAGTGGTATTCATGCCAGTAGATGCTCCCGATAAAATACTTGTTGGACCCCATTCGTATGTAAACGAAATTAAGGGGTTGGTATCGCTCGCACTGGCATAGACAATTTCATCCGCACAAATCGAATCATTTGCAGTCAGAAGCAGTGATGAGCTCGTAAATATTACGGTAACACTGTCAATGTTCGAACAATAATTGTTTCCTGCCATAACATAATAGGTCGTACTTCCAGGTGGGGTAATGTTAAGTATGGAGTCTTGAATATTGGTGTTTAAGGTGTCTGAGAAATTGATGGAGTTGGACCAAATAAAATAATCGGCAGTTCCGAAGCTATTCGCTATAAATGTCATAGGCACAGGCGAACAAAGTGGGAGAACATCGTTGACCTCAAGTGAAATGGAATCGAGAACGGTTATGGTAATTTGAGCAGTATCAGTAAGCAAACAGACGCTGTCTGTGACGTAAAGATAGATGTCATAAACCCCAGGTTGCGAATACAAAACAGTAGGATTAAAAATAACCGAACTGGTGTCACCGTTTCCAAAGTCCCATAGATATGAATCCGAAGTAGTGGAAAAATTATCTAAGGTTACTTCAAAATCTTGGCATCCGATGGTTTGGTCCGCAGTAAATTCAGCATTCGGAATCAACTGAAAATCAAATTTAAATATCAAATTATTACAGTTGGAACTTAAATTTTGAGCTGACCAAGCTCCGGCCGACACAGGAAAATCCGACTGTCCACCGCAACCACCACAAACGGATTGATATACAACACCATTTTTGTCAAAACGCGAAGTGCCTCCGTCAACATGTTCATCTGCAAAAGCACCTCCCAAATAAGTCCCGTACAAAATGTCTTCAAAATCCCTCTTTATAACCAATAAATAAAAATCAAATCCGTCAGGAGGAACCGCTTGAAAAGCATTGGATGTTACCGGCATTCCATTTAGAGGTGTGGCTTGAAGAATGTTAGCTCCCCAACCTGAAATATATGCGTTCCCGCATATGTCGATTAGAAAAGCAGCTGGCGAAATATTGATGTTCGGCATACCGTTTCCAAAAACAGTGGAACGCTGATTAATGGTCAATGCAGGATTCAATTTAATTATAAACTGGCTGCTTCCAGGGTTTGAATAGTTTGCATTTGTAACAGGGAAGTTGCCACCTACCGATTGTCCTAAAACAAAAACATTGTCATTTCGATCAATTTCTACAAAAAATGCTTGATCCATTTCATTCATTCCAAGGTAAGTAGCTTGTTGAACATTTAAACCGTTTGAGGTAAGTTTACCTACGAAACCATCCGCTTTTCCACCACCATAGGAAGGTTGAAATCCACCATTTGTGAAGGGGATATCCGAGGAGCTCGTTCCGCCAGAAAAAACTATAGCATAGGATGAATCAACTTTTATTGAATAACAGGCATCGTTATTTGTCCCTCCATAATAACTCGACCAAATCAAACTGTTTAAATTGGTTGACATTTTAAACACCACACCATCTTGCATTCCTGCATTATTGGCTTGAAACGCATTTAACGTGGGGAAATCGTTGGAACGCGTGCAAGATGCAATCAAACAATTTCCATCCTGATCCAACATGATTTCTCCCCTAAATTGATCTCCGTAATTTGTTGTCAATGAGTCGTAAGCAGCGACAGAATTGTAATTTCCAGATGTCAGTTTGTAGTTTACACCGTCATTAGAGGACCCTCCGATATAAGTAGAACCCAATAAATTTTGACCGTTTGAGCTGAATTTCGCAACAAAAATATCTGTTCCAGTTGTTCCGAAATTTGTACCGTTAAAGTTCACAGATAAGGCTTGCCCACCGCCATGGCTAGATTGAAATCCGCCTTGAACAGGGAAATCTGTTGATGAGGTCACGCCATAAAGGTAAACATTGTTGTTGGGGTCGCAAATAAGTGAATGTGCTGTTTCCGTGCCTTGAAAATTGTCCCCACCACCGATAAAAGTTGTCCAAAGCATGGTTGTACCATCGCTCGAATATTTGGAAATGAACGCATCGGTTGTTGCAACGTTAGTGCTTGATACTGTAATGTTTGAATTTACATTCCAAGCAAGTGGGTCTGGGGTGGGGTATTGATTACCATAAATGATTCCTGCTGAATATGCAGTTCCGTCATATCCG
>JBILIM010000281.1:0-3398 GCA_044349985.1 Crocinitomicaceae bacterium | reverse complement strand
AAATTTTTTTATCGTTGGATGTTATTTGGTAAGATTTTTATCCGCTACGAACTTCATTCCCAAGGTAAGAATGTGAGCGTATAGTCCTGTATTTCGCTTATAGTAAGCATAGTTTAAGTACAAGTTTTTAAGGCCGATTTTCCAAACATGGTACTTAAGAAAAGGGTCACTGAATTTGATTCCTGCACCAAATTGACTGGCAAGATAAGCTGACAAATCATAGTCAGAGGTATAATAAGTATCGGTGGACACATGATCATCAAAAGGTGCAAAATAGGTTGACGCTGTTTGTTGATAAAAACGATACGATGGATATACGGTCCAATGTTCTCCAAATTTAACAGGGACTTCAAGATTTACTGTATGCGCAGAAATCCCCCAGTCGTCGTAATAATAGCGGTAATAAGAACGCAAGACAATATGTTCATTGAGATAAAAATTGTATTTCATTCCAATTGGAATTTTCAAACGTTGTTGCGGTAACCTTTCGATATCATCCGCAAGCTGGAAAACGCCACCATTTGTATTGTTCCTATAATTCGAAATTTGAGTAGCGTCTCCCATGAAAAAATTATCCATATCGGCAAAATAAACCCGTTGCATTGGATTGGCCAACCAACCATTTTGTATAACCAAATCTCCGAAAAGCGCCAATTGCGATCTTTGAGTTAAAATTTGAGTAAAATTTAAGGATAAGGTGTACGAACGCCGCTTATCGGTAGTAAGCATGTAATCTTTTGATGCTTTCCATGCGTCCGGGCCGTTTTTATCAATTTGAACTCCCAATTCGTTGTAAATAGGGGCGTCTTTAAAAATTCCAGAGTTCAAATCCCCGTTTTTATTCACATAGGTTCGAATTTCCATTGGTGTTTGCGCATTCCAACGGTCTAAGTATACGGAACCTGTTATGCCCAATTCTGTATTTTTTTTATTGAATTGCCTGGCGTAGCCACCACCAAAACCAAAGGATTTGTAGTCGTATTCATTGGCAATACTAATATTTGCTGAATACACATTATTTCTGTCATCCGAGGAATGTGCATATCCTAAAGTGCCATTTATCCATGTGTCACTTTTTGATGCTCCTGAAGATGCTACCCAAGGTGTCCCTCGTGTTTTGTCTTTCGAATTCATAAATGGATTCACATTACTAGAAGAAGCAGAAGTGTAGGCAGAAACGGTACCGTCGATGGAAAGCACATCATCGGCATTCAAAGGAATGGAAACGGTTAAATTTGTTGCATAATCCTGTAAATCCTCAGTGCCAATTCCTCCGGTAACCGCAGCATTATTACCATCTTGAGTATAAAAACTCGTTAACAAATCAATTTCTGTATGCTCCAGAAGGCGTTTTTTATAGTTTAAAACGGAATCTTTTGCAGCGGTTGTTTGCGCAAATGGAACCATCCATGCGATACAAAATGCTATGACTAAAACGCTTTTCATTTTTAATTGCACCCGCATCCACCTCCAGCTTTTCCACCATTGGCACCTGATGCTCCTTCTCGATATACTTGAAAGCTTGTTTCGAATTTCTTTGACTTACTATCCGAGAACTCCATATCAGGATCGTAAAGCATAACTTTCTGATACTCTTTGACGGCTACGCATGATGACAAGGTGCCAAGCAGGATGACCAGTAAAAAAGTTTTACTTTTCATAGTCTGCAATATTAATGTTTTTTGTCGAAAATAATTCACCTTTTTCAGTAACTACAATGCATGCCACATCTGGAATCTGACCTACACGATCAATTCCAATTTCCGCTCCTAGTACAAAAACGGATGTAGCCAGCGCATCAGCCATTTCCGCTGTAGGTGCGAAAATAGTAACACTTACCAAGCCTTGAGCAGGGTATCCGGTTCTGGGATCAATAATATGCGCATAGCGTACTCCATCAAATTCTACAAATTTTTCATAATCTCCAGAAGTTGCTACTGCCCAATTATCCAAAGGGAGAATTCCGAACGCTTTTTCTTTATCGAATGGATTGGTAATGGCAACAGTCCAACTGTCTCCATTGGGTTGTTTTCCCCATGTGTTTAAATCTCCAGAGGCATTTATAATTCCTGCCGTAACTCCCTTTTTTTGCAAAAGCCTTTTTGCCATGTCTGCCGCATAACCTTTACCAATTGCACCGAACCCGATACGCATGCCTTTAACAGAAAGGTAAACACTGGTATCATTTGGATTTAATACAATTTTATCGGAGCCTATAATCGGTAATTTTTCATTGATTAATTCTGCATTAGGTAGGGATGTCATCGATCCGTCAAATTTCCAAATTCCATCAAGTCCTGCAAAGCTAATATCGAAAGCGCCATCACTTAATTTAGAATATACAATCGAACGCTGGATTAAATCATAAAGTTCTTTATCGACTTTAACAGGAACAATTCCAGCTTGTTTTATGATTGCTGAAGTTTGAGTGGTGCTGTCCCATTCTGAAATTAACTTTTCAATTCTGGAAATTTCATTAATCGCATCTCTAATGTGTTCATTTCCAGAAGAGGAATCTTGAGCAACAACAGTAATATCGAAACGGCTTCCCATCAGTTTTAGAGTGCGATGGTAAACGTGCTGACTGTAAAAGCACTGAGAAATTAAGATGAAGAAGGTAATCCGGAAAAAATGCAAGATCTATGGATTAAATGTTCTTAGTCGCTCAAGGTAAACATCGGGACCATCGTCCATGAATCCATGAGCATCAACAATACTTCCGTTCGGATCAAAAATGACAACATAGGGGAAATAACCAGCCATGTTATATTTTTCCGCTAATACATCATTTTTAGCTTGCTGTTCTTTTGAGAGTTTGTTTTCTTTTTTTCTTGGAAAGTCACATTTTACCATAATTAGGCTGTCATTGGCGTATTGAATAAAGGTCTCTGTGTCCCACAAATCTCTTTCCATACGTATGCAAGGCGCACACCAATCTGAACCTTGAAAAACTAGAAGAATCTTTTTTTGCTGAGAAGTAGCCAATACTTGTGCTGAATCGAAGTCCGTGAGCCAATTTTGTGAAAAGGCAGTTGGCCCTATGAACATCAAAAGTAAAACAGAGAATATATTTTTCATTTCTAAAAAAAATTGCAACGCAACCTAAAAGCGATAACTATGCCAAAAAGCTTAACTTAAAATTAAACAAAAAATTGAGTGAAAAGACAAACAGACTGACCCTTAATCCAATGAATCCGACGGAAATCCTACAATAATTTTTCACGACCTACAATTGGATATTATTTTCATTAATTTTAGCCAATTAAATATACCTAAACATGAAGTTTTTATTCTTTTCCATAGTATTTGTATTGGGCAGTTTCATTTCAATTGGTCAGAGGTCAACGGATATTTTTGTAAATGAACCAAATACCGAGACCACACGACATTCAGATGAT
>JBILIM010000017.1:0-12724 GCA_044349985.1 Crocinitomicaceae bacterium | reverse complement strand
CAATAGTTTTTTCATTCTACCTCTTTTTTTTCTAACTACCGGACACCAAAATTAACTTTCTACAGGATCTACAATTGCTGGTATAACGGCGTAATCACAAAAATGGTTACAAATATTCAACTTTTTTTTTAATTTACAACCATCTCGGGTGATTTGATTTTGTCACAGGAGGCGGTGGTAAGAAGTAACAATACTTCAAAACAATCTCATGCGACCCTCTCGACACACTTGCTAGTTTATTTGTGGTTAAGTCATAAGAATAACCTACAGTCATGTTTTTTACTGGCATCCAACCGAGCATTAAGCCAATTGCATCAACAGTTCTGTATGTAAGTCCAGCATAACCAATTTCTTTCCAAAAATATCTTGCATTTATGTCCGCGGAGAATTTAACCAAATCCGTTCTTAATAAAAGTTGTGCATCAATGGCGCCATCACCAATACCGTTAAATCTTTTACCTCCCATGAGATAGTAATGTCTTGCCATTTGGTATTGATTATTTACAGTTCCAACTGTACTTTCAAGCAACGACTCATTTAAATGTGTAGAAGAAAGTCCGATGTAATAATCGTTATTCCCCTTAAAGTATAAACCGAAATTAACATCAAGATTAGTGGCTGTAAAACCAACTGGCAATGAATTATCTTGAACCGTTGTAGGTGGAACCCAAACAGGTGACATTCCAAAATTAACTATTCCCAGACCAACACCGATACCAAGTGTTCCTAAACCAGCCAAATCTAAAGGATATGAATAGTTCAACAAAACGTTGTTTTGTCTTGAGAAACCTATTGCATCATGATAAAAAGATATTCCCAAACCACCAGGAAAAAATCGATTCATGTTCGCCTCGACATTTAAAACTGCAGAATTTGGAGCACCATTAACTTTATCCCATTGGTTTCGATAAATTGAGGTTGCACAAATACCATCATCAAGACCAGTTTCACCTGGATTGATTGACATTTTATCGTAAATAAAATGTGTAATTAATTTGTCTTGTTGCCCAAAAGAAAGGCTAGTAATCACACTTAGAACAGTAGTTAAGAGAATAAATTTTTTATTCATACTTGTAGTTTTCACTGGTAAATTGAATCACCTTCAATGCAAAAAACATAGAAAGTCGGCGACTAAAATAAGTATTTTTATTGATAAAAGAAATTTTTTTTCTGAACCATTCAAAAAAGAAATTAGAATATCCGAACAGAAAGAGACTTCAGAATGAAATTATCCCTTAACAGAATCTAAGAAAGCTTTTGATACGTTTTCCACCACAAATCAGGCAATTCATTTTTCATGGCACTCTCATAATCAGTGGCTTCACAAGGCACGAGGTGATGTCTTTCAAATTGCACACCTTTTTGAGGGGGATAAGGCACCTCCATCCACCAGCGGTCTGACTTATTACTTTTGTAAAAAATAATAGTGTCTTTAAAATCATCCAGTTTAACTGTAAATTTCAAATACTCTCGCTTACTTCCAATTGGAAAGTCCCCTTTTCGATTCTCAACGCCATCAATAAAATACCAAATTATTTCGGCTACAATATTTGAGAGAAAATCCGAATCTACAGATGGATAAAAATTAAAAATTCCTAGAGATGTTAATTTATCGCTGATTCCTGCATATTTTGCCAGCTGACATATTTGATCTGCGAAAAAGCCGTTGGGCGAAGTATACCATTTACTTTGAATTTCTGCGGCGCGAATTGATGTCAAATCCAAAGACAAGATGTCCGCGTTTCTGAGATGCGGCTCTGCCTTTCTTTTATCAGCATTGTATTCACCCAAACGACACGAATCAAAATACAGTTTATCGAAAAGATCAATTTCAGTAGCCGCAACATATGGAACCTGAAGCCCGATATTTGAATGATTGAAAAGAAAACAGGGTCTCTGCAAAAGAAGGTGACTCAAAAAGGCATCGGATTGCATAGGCTCTTCTGGCGAGCCTAAATCAAGTTTTGCGTCTATTGAACAAAGGTTAACCATTTGTTCCAGCTGCTCGTACCCTTTGTACAAAGCGAGTGTCAAGTCTTGACTACCCCCTATGACAACTGGAATGATCCTTTTTTTCACCAATTCACCAACAACTTGGGCAAGCGCAAAAAAAGTATCTTCTTTAGTTTCACCAGGTAAAATTGTACCAAGATCATAAATTGGCAAATCCCATGAGACCCCAACATTCAAACTATAAAGTTTATCACGAAAAGGTGCTTCAGAAGGAAAGTGAAAACTGAATTTATCGCCTCTATATTCAGGTACATAAAATATAGCAATACCCCCTTTGGATGTTAATTCGGGAAAATCCTCTTCGAAATGAAAAACTACCGAATTGCCCAATTGATTCGTATTGTAATCATCCTGTCTTGACACAGGTGTAAAATAAATGGACAAGTCTTTCATTCTCTAACTTTGCACGAAGCTAGAAAATTTAAAATTCAACCTTGAAGCCTTTTGAAAAAAGAATTGAAAAGCAAAAAGTTGAAAACTACAATTATCTTTAAGAAGCTTTCTTTTTCTTCGATTTACCAGAAGCGTTTTTAGGATCTTGTGAAATTTGCAGACATTCTTCAAGGCTCAATTTTTCTGGCACTGTTCCTTTTGGAAGTTTAAAATTGTCCTTTCCAATTTTCAAATAAGCTCCATAGCGTCCGTTTAAAAGTTGGATATCAGGTCTTTCGTCAAAAGTTTTAATCATTTTATTAGCATCCTCCTGACGCTTGTTTTCGATCAACTCAATGGCGCGCTCCAAGGTAATTTCTAAAGGGTTTTCACCTTTTGGAATCGAAATAAAGCCCTTGCCATGCTGAACGTAGGGGCCGAATCTGCCGTTATTAGCTTTAACTTCGAGTCCCTCCATAGTACCTAAAATTCGAGGCAATTTAAATTGATCAAGTGCATCTTCAAGAGTTAAAGTTCCAATCGATTGGTCTTTTCTCAATGATGCAAACAATGGTTTTTCACCGTCTTCTTTTTCATCTCCAATTTGAATCATAGGGCCAAAACGACCGATTCTGGCAATTACTTTACGCCCTGATTCAGGATGATTTCCTAAAAATCGTTCACCGGTAGCCCTTTCAGAATGCTCAAGCGTTTCATCAACATTCTTATGAAACGGATTATAAAATGTTCGGAGCATTTCGGTCCATTCCACTAGCCCTTTAGCGATGTTATCAAATTCTTCTTCAACATTTGCTGTAAAGCTATAATCCATGATGGTATTAAAATGTTGTTCAAGAAATTCTGTAACAACAATACCAATGTCAGTAGGGAAAAGTTTATTTGACTCCTTACCTGTTAATTCAGATTTTGTTTCATGATCAATAGTTCCATTTTTCAGAGTGAGTTGGGCATAATGCCTTGTCACGCCTTCCTTTTCTTTTTTCTCAACGTATCCTCTTTTTTGAATTGTTGAAATTGTCGGAGCATAAGTTGATGGTCTTCCGATCCCTAACTCCTCCAACTTTTTAACCAATGAAGCCTCAACATATCTTGAAGCTGGTCTATTAAAGCGCTCGGTTGCTAATATGTTTTCATAATTTAAAATTTCACCTAATTGAACCTCCGGCAAAAGAGATTCCTTGCCATCTTCTTCATCGACATCTTCTACATTCGCAGCCATATATAACTTAAGAAAACCATCGAATTTGACCACTTCACCTTTAGCGTTGAAAAATTCTTTTACAATTGAAATACCAATTTTAATATTCGTTCTTTCCAATTTTGGATGTGCCATCTGAGAAGCTAAGGTCCGTTTCCAAATCAACTCATACAATTTTTGTTCATCCCGCTCTGCAGCTATACTTTCAACTGAAAAATCGGTAGGTCTTATGGCTTCGTGTGCTTCTTGAGCACCACTACTTTTTGTTTTATACTTTGTAGGATTGCTGTACTCCGGACCAAATCTTCTTTCAATTTCCAATTTAATTCCGGACACGGCCGTATCAGAAAGGTTAACAGAGTCGGTTCTCATGTATGTAATTTTCCCAGACTCATACAATTTTTGAGCTACTGACATTGTTCTCGAGACCGAAAAACCAAGCTTAAGACTGGCTTCTTGCTGCAGGGTTGAAGTTGTAAAAGGTGCTGATGGACTTTTAGTTGCAGGTTTCGTTGCAACATCAACCACACTGAATTTTGCATCTTTCAAATTCTTTAATAATTCTTGAGCCTCCTCAACAGTGTCCAACTGCCTTGAAAAATCAGCCCTCAATTTACCTTTCAAAGCATTGAATACACCTTGCACTCTCACGAATCTTGCCGACTGGTGATTTTCGATTTCTTTTTCTCGTTCAACGATTAATCGAACAGCAACAGATTGCACCCGACCGGCAGAAAGACTTGGACGAACTTTTTTCCATAAAACAGGTGACAGTTCAAAACCTACGATTCTATCTAAAACACGTCTGGCCTGCTGCGCATCAACCAAATTTTTGTCAATCTCTCGTGGGTTATCAATTGCTTTTAAAATTGCCGTTTTTGTTATTTCGTTAAACGTAATTCTCTTTGTTTCTTTTTTATCCAAATTTAACGTTTCGTACAAATGCCACGAAATTGCCTCCCCTTCACGGTCCTCATCAGTAGCTAACCAAACAACTTCAGCTTCTTTGGCCAATTTCTTAAGATCGGAAACTACCTGTTTTTTGTCAGGTGTAACCTCATACACAGGATTGAAATTGTGTTCTAAATCGACAGACAGGCCTTTTTTTCCTAAATCACGAACATGACCAAAACTAGATTTCACCACAAAATCTTTTCCCAAATACCCTTCAATGGTTTTTGCTTTTGCAGGAGATTCGACAATTACAAGATTTTTAGCCATGACATATGAGTTATAATTCAAATGCAAAATTAAATCTAAAATGCATTAGAATGGTGTATGAATTTCAAAACACAACCCAACTAAATTTGTTTAACCAAAGGTTAAATATTTTTTAAAATACAGAAATTCAGTTAACAACGTGCTTTTTTAAATAAATTATGGCTCTTAGAGTCTGCCATTTTGACATAGTTGCTTAGAATTATTAATTTTGTCTAGCATTTGAATGTGTTTTAAATTGTGATGGAAAATAAAATAATTGATGAAAGTGTTCAAGGTTCGGCAGTAATGTTGAAATCGAGTGATGATGGTGTTATAGATTCAAAAAAACTGTATGTTGAAAGCTATGGTTGTCAGATGAATTTCTCAGATAGCGAGGTGGTAGCAGCAATCATGAACGAGAATGGTTACTCAACCACCCGAAATATCGATGAAGCGGATGTTGTTTTAATAAACACATGTTCTATTCGTGAAAATGCCGAGCAACGCGTTCGTAATCGGTTAACGGAATTTAAATCGAAAAAAGCGAAGAATCCGGATTTAGTGATAGGAATTCTGGGATGCATGGCTGAGCGTTTAAAGAAATCATTGCTGGAAGAAGAGAAACTTGTGGATTTGGTTGCAGGACCTGATGCTTACAGAGATTTACCCAATCTTGTAGATGAAGTTGGAACAGGCCAGAAAGCCGTGAATGTTTTACTTTCCAGAGACGAAACCTATGCTGATATTTCTCCTGTTCGATTGGATCAAGGGGGGATTTCAGCGTTTGTGACGATAATGCGTGGTTGCGACAACATGTGTTCTTTTTGTGTTGTACCCTTCACTAGAGGAAGGGAGCGATCCAGAGATCCTGAAACCATAGTTAAAGAATGTAGCCTCCTGTTTGAACAAGGTTATCGAGAAGTTACGCTTTTGGGTCAAAATGTTGATAGTTACAGATGGAACTTAAGTTCAAAGGGAGAAATAAAAGATGTGAATCAACCTACGGTGAATTTTGCGCAATTGATGGAAAAAGTTGCGCTAGTATCTCCTGATTTACGCATTCGATTTTCCACTTCTCATCCAAAAGACATGACTGATGATGTTTTGGAAATGATGGCAAAATATGAGAACATTTGTTCCTATATTCATTTGCCTGTGCAATCGGGAAGCACTTCTGTTCTTGAAAGAATGAATAGATCGTACACAAGGGAGTGGTATCTTGATCGTATCCATGCTATTAGAAGAATTGTACCGGATTGTGCAATTTCAACAGACATAATCACTGGATTTTGTGGAGAAACTGAAGATGAGCATGCCGATACCTTAACATTAATGGACGAGGTAGCATTTGATTTTGCGTACATGTTCAAATACTCCGAGCGTCCTAAAACCTTAGCTGAGAGAAGATTTGATGACGACATCCCAGAGATTGATAAAACAAAGCGCTTAAATGAAATTATTGAAAAGCAGCTACAACATTCACTAGCGTCTAATAAAAAACAAATTGGACAAGTCCAAAAAATTCTTGTTGAGGGCTATTCGAAAAGATCAGAGGAATATTTGAGTGGCAGAAACAGTCAAAATGCTGTTGTTGTTTTTCCAAAAGAATCTGCTATAAAAGGCGAATACGTCTACGTGGAAATTGAAGATTGTACTTCGGCCACACTAATGGGTAAGATTGTTAATAAATAATCCCATCCATGAATGTTCAACAAGTTAAACAACGCTTTGGAATCATAGGCAATGCGCCTGCTTTGAATCGCGCCCTTGAGGTTGCGATACAAGTTGCACCAACTGATATTTCTGTCTTGGTTACGGGAGAAAGCGGCACTGGGAAAGAAATTATTCCGCAAGTCATTCATCAATTAAGTTCGCGTAAACACGGTGAATATATCGCAGTAAATTGTGGTGCTATACCTGAAGGAACTATCGATTCAGAACTTTTTGGGCATGAGAAAGGGTCATTCACTGGAGCCCATGGAAGTCGTCAAGGATATTTTGAGGTTGCTAATGGAGGCACGATATTTTTGGATGAAGTTGCTGAACTTCCTATGTCGACTCAAGTTCGATTGCTACGCGTGTTGGAGACTGGTGAATTTATAAAAGTTGGAGCCTCAAAAGTTATCAAAACGAACGTAAGGGTTGTTGCTGCGACCAATGAAAATATGCAAAATGCTATCCGATCTGGGAAATTCAGAGAAGATCTATTTTACAGATTAAGTACTGTTCCCATTCAATTACCTTCACTTCGAAACAGAAAAGAGGACATCCATTTGATTTTCAGGAAATTTGCGCATGATTTTGCAGAAAAATACCGAATGCCAAGCATCAAACTCAAGGACGATGCCGTTGAATTTCTCAATACTTACAATTGGCCTGGAAATATTAGACAGCTAAGAAATCTCGTAGAACAACTATCGGTAATAGAAACCGCAAGAGAATTGGATTTATTGACAATCAGGCAATACCTTCCTGAAAACGAAGAACAAGTTCCAATAAAACTAAACAGTGAGGGACCGGCCGATAATTATTCAGAGAGGGAGATCATGTACAAGTTTCTTTTCGATATGAAAAAGGACTTAACCGAGTTGAAAAAATTGATTTTAGAAATGATCAAGCAAGACGGAAACATTCATCTCACCTCAGATCAAACTGCAGTAATTAACCGGATTCATCAAGAATTGAATACACCAATTGGCACTACTCGCGTGCTTCCTTCTGCAGTTGAGCCGATTTCCTCCGTTTCTATCATGAATCCGCACACGGATGACTTTGAAATACATGAGGAAATAGAGGAATCACTATCTTTAGAGGACAGAGAGAAGGAACTGATTCAAAAAGCACTCGAGAAACATCGCGGCAAACGAAAGTATGCAGCACAGGAACTCGGAATTTCAGAACGCACCTTGTATCGAAAAATTAAAGAATTCAATTTATTAGACTGATGCAAAGAAATCTAATAATTATAAGCGTATTGGCATTTTTGTTAACATCTTGTTGGCCTTCGAGCATCTCTTTAATCGACGTTGGAGGAATGCCTGAAGAATGGAAAACCTTTACATTAAAAACTTTAGAAAACAAAGCGCCAAATACACCTCTGAGTTATGCAGCTGTGTTATCTGAGGAAACAAAAGATGCTATTCAAAATAATACCCGACTGCTATTGAATCCTGAAAATGGTGCCAGCGAATTATCGATAGAAGGAGTGATTACCAATTATACCATAACTCCAGTAGCCCTTCAGGAAGGTGATAATTCTCAGAAAAACAGGTTGAGTATCAGCGTTGAATTTTCTATTTTTGTCTCAAAACCAAAGGAGGAAAAAATCACTTTAAATAGCACACGCTTCATAGATTATGACTCGTCAACAGATTTAGCGACGGCAGAAAGTGGTTTATTGGAAGAGGTGAATAATCAAATCACTCAAGATTTAATCAACAAGTTAATGTCGAATTGGTAATGCTGAATTTACAGGAAATAGCACAAATCATCGAAGGTAAATTTCAAATCGAAAGTCATCAGTTGAATGAACTTGACGAGATGAAATTCAAGTACCCGTATGCTCAGTTGTTTCCGATTATTTATTTAAAATCACTTGCGTCATTAAAGGACATTCGATTTGATGAAGCTCTGGAAAAAAATGCCTTTTTAATATCAGATCGTTCAAGGTTGTACGATTTCATCAACGAAGTTACGCAATCAACGAAAAAAGTGCATTCGGCGAATGATTCGAAATTACTGGAAGCGAATGAAAACATTATTAAACAGGAATCTTCGCAATCGTTCATTTCAGAGGATTCGGTTAAAGAAAACACGGAGGATGTACTTAAAACCTTTGAATCCGAAAAAGTAATACTTCAGGAACAAGAGAAAATCCAACTTCCAGAAATTGAAAATTTTGCTGATTTTGAAGATGAGTTCGACGGTGTTGTTATTCCTCTTGAGATTGGTGCTTTTGATAATAAAACAGCATCAAGTAAGGAAATCGAACTGCAAGACGATACGAAACATGATTTCGATAGTTATCGGAATGAAATTATAACAAATACTTCTGTCGAAGAATTTGAAACCGAAATCGATTCACAAGATGGTATTAAAGCTCTTGAGAGAGAAATAATTGCACACGCCATTTCATCCAATTACAATCTTGATCATTTGGAAGAAATTAGTGACATTGATTCTAAGGCAAGTATCGTTCTTCCAAAAAAAGAGGTGAGAAAATCATTTGTTTCGTGGCTTCAATCGAATGCTGAAGAACGTATTGCCGTTCAAGATGAGAAAGAACGCGTGCAAGAAATTTTGAATACGTTTATTTCTGAAGAACCTAAAGTAGAAATTGAAAAAAAGAAAGCTGAAGAGACACAAGAAAAGAAAAAAGAATTTTTTTCACCAATCAAACAAGCCAAGGAAAGTTTAAACGAAGAAGTAATGCCTGTGAGCGAAACATTAGCTAAAATTTTCACGATTCAAGGCAATTTTCCTAAGGCAATTTATTCTTATGAGCAATTAATGTTGATTTATCCAGAAAAAAAAGTTTTCTTTGCATCCCAAATTGAAGAATTAAAGAAAAAACTAAATAATTAAACGATGGACTTCATTCTTACATCTATTATTATACTTGCAGCTGTTTTGCTTGTTTTAGTAGTTTACGTTCAAAATCCAAAAGGCGGAGGTTTGAGCTCAGATTTTGGCTCTGCCCAACAAATGGGCGGCGTTAAAAAGACCAATGATTTTATCGATAAAGCAACATGGACTTTAGCTGGTATTATTATGGTTATAAGTGTTGTACTAACTATAAGATCTCCAAAATCTCCTGAACAATTGCAACAAGAAGCTGCTGAGGAAAAGCAAGCACAAACTGAGCAAACAGAAGGTGGAAAAGCTCAAGGACAAGGCCAAGCTCAAGGAAAGGCACAGCAATAATTGGTTAACTTATTTTATGAGGATGTCAGTATGTCAGCGTACTGACATTTTTTTTGCCAAAAAAGTATGAAAAAATGAAAAAATGTCAAAATACTTCAGCTGGCACAATATTCGACCAAAGCGCAACGAATCATAAAAAAATAAAAGTATTATGTCGATTAAGTTTAAACCTTTGGCAGATAGGGTTCTGATAGAACCAGCGCCGGCAGAACAAAAAACAGCAAGTGGTATTATCATTCCTGACACAGCGAAAGAGAAGCCATTAAAGGGCAAAATTGTCGCTGCAGGGAAAGGCAAGAAAGATGAACCGATTACAGTAAAAGTTGGGGACGAAGTACTTTATGGGCAGTATTCAGGTACTGAAATTAAGTTAGACGGAACCACATACTTGATCATGCGTGAATCGGACATTTACGGAATTTTTTAATCTAAACAAACAAATTTAATCAAAATGGCAAAGGAAATATTTTTTGACGTAGAGGCAAGAGACAAATTAAAAAAAGGTGTTGATTCGTTGGCTAATGCTGTAAAAGTAACATTAGGACCTAAGGGACGAAACGTTGTTATTGGAAAAAAGTTTGGTGCTCCGCACATTACTAAAGACGGTGTAACAGTAGCTAAAGAGATCGAACTGAAAGATCCTATTGAAAACATGGGTGCGCAAATGGTGAAGGAGGTTGCTTCAAAGACTGCTGACATAGCAGGAGACGGAACAACCACAGCTACAGTTTTAGCACAAGCAATTATCGGAGCTGGTTTGAAAAACGTGGCAGCGGGAGCAAATCCTATGGATTTAAAACGTGGAATTGACAAGGCTGTGCAGGAAGTAGTTAAAAACCTTCAAAAGTTGTCTAAGCAAGTTGGAAATGACAATGATAAGATCAAACAAATTGCAACCATTTCAGCAAACAACGACGAAACAATCGGTAAATTGATTGCAGAAGCAATGAAAGTAGTAGGTAATGATGGTGTAATAACGGTTGAGGAAGCTAAAGGAACTGAAACAGAAGTAAAAACTGTTGAGGGTATGCAATTCGACAGAGGTTATCTTTCACCGTATTTTGTAACCAATACGGAAAAAATGATAACCGA
The DNA here is from genome assembly GCA_044349985.1 of Crocinitomicaceae bacterium. Lineage (GTDB taxonomy): Bacteria > Bacteroidota > Bacteroidia > Flavobacteriales_D > Crocinitomicaceae > M0103. The sequence continues at coordinate 1,905 of JBILIM010000017.1, read as the reverse complement.
CATGGACAAACCGTTGATTTTAATCTGTGAGAAGAAAATTTCTAATATGAAAGAACTTTTACCTGTATTGGAGCCTGTTGTTCAATCTGGAAGAGGTCTTTTGATTATTGCAGAAGATGTGGATGGAGAAGCGCTTGCAACTTTGGTTGTGAATAGACTTAGAGGTTCTCTTAAAATCGCTGCGGTTAAAGCCCCAGGTTTTGGCGATCGAAGAAAAGCAATGCTGGAGGATATCGCTATCCTAACTGGCGGCCAAGTCATCTCTGAAGAACGTGGATTTACTCTAGAAAACACTACTTTAGATATGCTTGGAACCGCAGAAAAAATCGAAATAGACAAAGACAATACCACCATCGTTAATGGAGGTGGAAAAAAAGCAGACATTCAAGCTCGAGTTGGACAAATTAAAGCTCAAATCGAATCAACAACTTCAGATTACGATCGCGAAAAATTACAAGAGCGTCTTGCTAAACTTGCCGGAGGTGTGGCTGTTTTATATGTAGGAGCGCCTACAGAGGTTGAAATGAAAGAGAAGAAGGATCGAGTGGATGATGCCTTGGCTGCAACAAGAGCGGCTGTTGAAGAAGGAATCGTTCCTGGAGGAGGTGTTGCGCTTATTCGTTCAATTGAAACTTTAGATAAGTTAAAAGGAGAGAATGAAGATGAGTTAACGGGAATTCAAATTGTTAAAAGAGCAGCTGAAGAACCTTTAAGACAAATCATCGCAAATGCTGGTGGCGAAGGTGCTGTTATTGTTCAAAAAGTACGTGAAGGAAAGGATGACTTCGGATACAATGCACGAACCGAATCTTTTGAAAAGTTGTATAAAGCTGGTGTTATCGATCCAACGAAAGTTACACGTATTGCAGTTGAAAACGCCGCTTCAATAGCATCGATGTTGTTGACTACAGAATGTGTAATTGCCGATGAGCCTGAGGAAAATGCACCTGCTATGGGTGGAATGCCAGGTGGAATGCCGGGAATGATGTAATTCGCATTTGAGGTATATCATGATCACCCTACCCCCTACTGTTAAAATTAGGGGGCTCGAAAACGAGAAAAACGCAATTACAGAATCCGTCCTTAGGGCGGATTCTTTCTCGTTTCTTATTTCCCGATTCGCTCGGATAATAAGAACGTCTTTATATAAAAAAAGCTCCTACGGGAGCTTTTTCTGTTTATTTTAGTTTATCAATCTCATTCCGTAGGGTTACTTTATCAGAATAACCCGTTTTTGTCCATTTTAGTTCACTATCTTTATAAATCTGAACAACTGGCAAACTAACAATTCCGAGTGCCTCAGAAAGGGCTCTATTTTTATCTACATCAATACGAATAACTTGAATAGCATCGCTTAACTCCTTTGCCAAAGCCTCTAATTCTGGCTTCATTTTTTTACAAGGCGCGCACCATTCAGCATAAAAATCGACTAGGACAATCTTTTCGGAAACTATAGAATCCTTAAATGAGTCCATTGACATTCCATCTTGGGAGACAAGTGCCTGCGCTTCTGGCAAACCTTCAGCCCTCCATTTCATCATACCACCACTTAATTCAATGACATTTTTAAATCCTTCACCCCTCAAATAATCTGCAGCTGCTGCACTTCTTCCACCGCTTAAGCAATACACAAAAACAGGAATATCCTTATCGAGCGTTGCTGCTTGATTTTTAAATTCTGTTCCATTCCAATCCAAATTTAATGCACCTTCTATACTCCCACCTGAAAATTCACCAGGGGTTCGCACATCTATTAATTGATTGGGAATCGTATTTTTCAGTTTCTCAGAAAATTCTTTTGGTTCAAGAATTTGATTTTCTTCGTCAACAGTTTGACCTATAGAGCAAGATACTAAAGTCAAAAAAAATAGTGACAGGGTTAAAATATTGAACAATTTCATACTA
>JBILIM010000280.1:0-3424 GCA_044349985.1 Crocinitomicaceae bacterium | reverse complement strand
CGTTTTCTGAATAGTAGCATAAGTACTGCTAAAACGGCTACGAGTAGAACCGGAACAATTATATTTAACAACTTATAAAATTGAGCATCCTTTTTTAGTTTGTTCTTGTCCAATGCATTAATATCAACTTTTCTGCTTCTCAAACCTATTACAGAACTTTCATCCATCATATAATCCACCATATTCTGAAAGAACTCCTGATTTCCAATTAACACATAACTTCGAGAATATATAGTCATTTCTTCGTCTGCAGCCAAACTCGGAAAATAAGGCCTTGGCATTCCGCGTTCATCAGGACGTAGTGAATTCGCAATAAATCTACCGTTTCCTATAAGTAAAACTTTTCCCGGTTTTTGACTGTTCGACAGGTACTTGTATTTTAATAAATCCTTGTCATTTGCCACTGACTTGGTATATTCTTCAACAACTCGATTTCGAAATCTTGATACAAATCTTCCTTCAGCAACAGCACCTAAAGTTCGTTTATTGGTTTCATCCGTAGGATTGGGAACCAACTCCGGATTTTCACCATAGTTTAAAGGCATACCTAAACTTACCAGCGGCGCATAACCGGTCACGTTACTATTTGACGAAGATGTAAGAATTGGGGATACCGTTACGCTATCGATATCCAACATTTCGATTTCACTTGTGTATTTTAATGAAACAGGCTCAACATTTTTAGACATTGGATGTTGCGTAGGGCTTGCCATAACGTAATAAAACCAATTTAAAAAGGGTTGTTTTGCATAGGGAACTATTTTCCGTAGACACTTTGCGTCGACTACCAAGTTGTCATTCAATTTCAACCCGTAATCAAAGAGCATTTCATCAATTCCTGTCTCAAGCCTTTTGGTATGTGTATTACCGTTTGCATTTAAAGAATCTTCATTGAGTTCAACCGCATCCAACAAACACATTAGTTTTCCACCGCGCATCACAAATTGATCGATAACGTACAATTCCTTATCGGTAAATGCGGTTTTAGGAGCTGCAATAATTAATCCGTCTACATCGTTCAAGGCAGCGACAGAATCATTGATAGTGATATCTGCAACATTGTAATACGGTGAAATATTTGCTCTAGCCAAAAAGGTCTGATAGGCATCCAATTCGCCATGTCCATGCAAAAACCCAATTCGTTGTTTTTTCTCTTTAACTGCCTTATTAATTGAACTTAAAAGCGTGTATTCCAAATTCACTAAGGCATTTTCAATAGCAGATGTTAATTCATTAATTGGATAAGCATCTCCCAACTTACTTCCTGGAAGAAATTGAATGTGTCCGACTGTTGTACCGCCATATTCCAAAACAGCACCAGGCCATACTTGCATCTTTATTTCATCCCCATCAGCTTCATACTTGAGATCCATTTTCATTATCCCTTTACCTCCAGCTTGCAAAGTTTGTTTTAGCTCGTATTGCTCTTGTTCTGTACCAACATTGGGATCGATAAATTCATACTCGATGCGGTCGCCAGCAATGGATTTAAATTCGTTTAATTTGTCTTCAATGGCATTTCTAAACGTCCGAAGTTCAGATGGTAATTTGCCATCCAAATAAATCTTTACATTCAACCTGTTTTTAAGATTCTTCGGATTTTCCAGAAACTTTTTAGTGTCTTCCGAAAGTGTATAGCGCCCATCTTGCGTCATATCCAAGCGGTAATTCACATAATTACTGATGATATTCAGAAAAATGACGGCTGCAAAAACAATCCAGAAAAAAGCCCAGCTAAACAGGCGATTGGTCAGTTTACTTCTTCCCTTATTTGTCATTTTTTCAAGGTTTTAATTACCGCCAAGGAAGCGGATAAAAATAAAACAACTACACTGATAAGGTATACGATATCTTTGGTGACGATAACACCTCTTTTTATTTCGTCAAAATGCAAGGATAAGCTTGCGTATTTTACCACAAAATCAAACTCCCCGAGTAAATTGTATGAACCGATTAGCATAAAGCCATCGTAGAAAATCCAGCACAGAAACATTGAAATGATAAATGCCACAATTTGACTGCTTGTTAATGACGAGGCAAAAATGCCGATAGCTACAAAACACGACCCAACCAGAAACAGACCGATATAGGAGGTAAAGGTTGCACCTTCATCAATGATTCCAACAGGATCGCCCAAATAGTACATTGAAAAATAGTAGACTATGGTAGGCAGAATGGCGATGATCATTAAGGTTACTCCGGCAAAATACTTAGCCAAAAGAATTTTTAAATCTGAAATCGGTCGGGTAAAAAGCAATTCAATCGTTCCGGTTCTCCGTTCCTCCGCGATCGAACGCATGGTAATCGCAGGAATTAATATCAGGAGTATTAGCGGCGAAAGATTAAAAAACGGAATTAAATCCGCCTGACTACCTTGAAGCAAATTGGTTTCATAAGTAATTACCCAATGAAAAATCCATGATGCCACCAAGTAAATAAAAATAAAAATGTAACCGATAATCGAACTCAGAAAACTTTTAATTTCTCTGAAATACAGTGCCCTCATGCGTTCATTTTTAAAAACGTTACAAAATTACGATTTCATTTTTAATCACAACTTCTAATACAGAACTTAGTTTCCCCCAATCTGATATGGAAAAACGAATTGTTAGTAACGAAAAAAGTCCCAAAAGGGACTTTCAAGAATTAAAAGAAACGCTAAATATATTTATTACGCTAATTTCACATCTACTGCATTCAATCCTTTTCTGCCTTCTTCAAGGTTGAATTCAACTTCGTCATTTTCTTTGACTTTGTCAACTAAACCGGAAACATGCACAAAGTATTCTTTGCTGGATTCCGTATCTATAATGAAACCGAATCCTTTTGTTTCATTAAAGAATTTTACAACTCCTTTACTCATTATTTTGTTATTAAATTTAAGTAAAGGTACGTTTATATTTCAGAAAGTGCTGATTTTATTAAAATTTTTCGTTGAAAGCGCAATATTAATTGAATAAACCCAAACCGTCGAAGTGGTGATTTAGGGTCCAAGCCTCGGGTTTTGCAGCGAACCAAATTTTAATTTTAGGCCAAATATTTGAAAAGGTTTCTGATGTTCTGTAGTACTCCAAATCTTCTTCCCGCTCCCAAATACTGTAGGTGAAAACCACGGCAGTATTGCTTTCACTCCTCAACAATTGCATACCAAGACACCCAGGGAAATCGTTTACTTTGAATTTAACGCGCTCAAAAAACTCCAGAAAATCATCAATTCTTTCCGGTTGAAACTCCAATTTTACTATTCGGGCAATCATTTAAAAAAAAGAATCTAGTGTAGAACGTGAACCGCGAGGCGTAAATTCGATGCGAACGACATCTCCAACGCGAATTCCAAAAAGTTTCTCTGCTCCACCGTTTGCTGCATTAGCCCCTCTATTTACCGCAATCTCCAACATACCTGCATCATTAAAGATTGCCACAC
>JBILIM010000387.1:0-3429 GCA_044349985.1 Crocinitomicaceae bacterium | reverse complement strand
CATTCAACGGCCAAGTATATGAATCACAAGCTGTTTGCGTAACGGTTGCTGTTGTAGAATTGTTGATGGTTAAATTCAAGGTTGTAGTTAAGGGACAACCAGCAGCGTTTGTTCCAACGTGAGTGTATGTTCCAGAACTAGTGTATGTTGTTCCGTTTAATGCCCATGTGTAGGAATCACAAGCAGTTTGAGTAACCGTTGCAGTTGTAGAATTGTTGATAGTTAAATTCAAGGTTGTAGTTAAGGGACAACCAGCAGCGTTTGTGCCAACGTGAGTGTAAGTTCCGGAAGTGGTATACATCGTTCCATTCAACGGCCAAGTATACGAATCACAAGCTGTTTGACTTACAGTTGCTGAGCTAGACGTGTTTATTGTTATACCAATATCAGAGCTGCTCGGGCAGGCACCTGAAGTTGTGTATGTCACAGTATATGTTCCTGGATTTGATGCAGACAGATCAATTGTTCCAGTTGAGGCGTTCAATGAAAGTCCTGCGGTTGAACCAAATGTTCCTCCTGCTAAACCCGTAATCGTAGGAGTTGGATCGGATGCGTTTGTGCAATATGACACTGCGCTGTAGTTAAACCCTGCATTCGATAATCCGTTGATGGTAACCGAAACATTTGAAGAATTCGGACATGCGCCACCTACAGAATACGTAACGGTGTAGGTTCCTGGTGTTGAAGCACTCACATCAATTGATCCTGTACTTCCGTTTAGTGTTAATCCCGCAGGCGATCGGGTGAATGTACCTCCTTGAACTCCAGAGATTGTTGGTGTTGGATCAAATGCGTTGACGCAGTATGAAGATGCACCATAGTTAAATCCTGCGTTCGATAGTGTATTGATTGTTAAATTCAGCGTTGTTGTTAAAGGACAGCCAGAAGCGTTTGTTCCAACATGTGTGTAAGTCCCGGAACTTGTATACGTTGTTCCATTCAAAGCCCACGTGTAAGAATTACATGCTGCTTGATTGACAGTTGCTGTTGTTGCGGTGTTGATTGTTAAGGACAGGTATGTTGTGTCCATGCAACCGATAACTCCGAAATGTGAATAAGTGCCTGATGTGGTGTATGTCATACCATTTAGTGGCCAAGTATAGCTCGCACAAGCAGTAATGTTTACCGTACTTGAAGCAGAACTAAATAATGGTGTATTCACATCATTTTGTGTTCCATTTCCGAGTTGACCATAGCCATTATAACCCCATCCCCATTGTGTATCATTTGTCTTTAACGCCAATGAATGATAATCTCCGAGTGCAACTTGTTTCCAATTACTTGCAGTACCAATCGCAGTTGGTGTATTTTTATTCGTATAGGTACCATCTCCAAGTTGTCCATCTGAATTTCTCCCCCAAGCCCATAAAGTCCCATCTGTTCTAACTCCCATGGTGTATTCGACACCACCATCAATTTGCGCCCAATTGTTAGATAGACCAATTTGTACAGGACTTGTTTTATCTGTGGTCGTTCCGTCGCCTAACTGTCCATAAAAATTGCGTCCCCAAAGCCAAAGCGTCCCATCGGTTTTAATCGCCATTGAGTGGTATCCTTTACTACCAGAAATTTGCTTCCAATTTGTTCCTGATCCTATTTGCGTTGGATTGAATCTTGTTACAAAAGTTCCATCTCCAAGTTGACCGTGGTTATTTCTTCCCCATGTCCATAATGTACCATCCGTTTTTATTGCCATTGAGTGATCGTAGCCAGCACTTATATGTTTCCAATTTGTTGCTGATCCAATTTGTGTCGGAGTCCAAAGTGTACCATTACTTCCATTTCCAAGTTGACCATTGATATTGTGTCCCCAAGCCCAAAGTGTCCCATCGGTTTTAATGGCCAATGAATGCATGCCCCCACAAGCAATTTCTTTCCAATTTGAAGCCGTTCCAATTTGGATGGGAGTTGTTTCAATACTGGAAGTGGGATTTCCAAGTTGCCCGTTGGAATTACTTCCCCAAGCCCAAAGCGTCCCGTCCGTTTTAATTGCAAGTGTAAAAAAAGAACCAGCAGAAACCTTTTTCCATGTAGTGCCGGGAGCAATTTGAACGGGACTTTTTTTCAGAATAAGCGTACCATTACCCAATTGTCCTTGATTGTTCCTTCCCCAAGCCCAGAGTGAACCATCATTTTTGATACTCAATGAATGAAACGAACCTGAAGAAATGGTATCCCAACATTGTGAGAATATATTTTGACAAAAACCAACTATGCAGATGAGTAAAATGATTCGTCTTTTGGTAATTGATTTCTTATCTGATTTTCTGGTGATTTTTTGATATGTGAGGTCAGACACTCTGTTATTATGCAAGTCTTCTTGAGAAATACAAATTGTTGATGAACTCATCAAGTTGCTACAAGAACTGAATAATTTAAATAGACTTGTTTTCATTATCTGTTGTTTTAAACTTTTTTGAATCTTAATTTTTATCACTTGAATTCTTCCAAGTACTTGTTCTGCTGTTTCATTTTCTAAGAAATATACCCCTGGAGCACTTTCAATTTATAACTTAATGAGTTTTGATCTTTTTACTATCGTATTTAGTTCAAAAAATTAAGAAAGATCTTTGTGCAGATAACTGTAGTTTCCTATATTAATTCTGACTTTAAATGGATAAATTACCTTCGGTCCTGCTTTGCGGTGTTAAAATCTCCTGACTGCTCGAACGTTCAAGCCATCAATCTTATTGAAGGCGGCTATCGCGTAGATGTTGCCGGCGCCGCTGAAATTCAGGAATAACGCAATGTTACTGTTGACCTCGGTAGAACTCCAATACCAGTAGACCTGAAACCCATTTGTAGCACCCAAAATGGTATTTACAACAAATGCGGCATTATAGCAAAGGTTTAACTCCCATATCGCGGGCAAATACCAATCACTAAAACCACCTGAAGTATAATTATCGCAAAGAAAAGCTGCTCCACTAAAGTCACCTTGAGCAACTATGGCAGCTGTATTTGCTTGTCCATCAATAGGGCTTTGTGCAGTAGTTCCTATCTCTACATCTGTAATAGAGCTGTATTGTGGATATGTGCCAAGATCAGTTAAAGAGGCTATTAAGCCCTTTTCAACACCGCCTTCTTTCCAAACTGCTACTACAATCCCACCACCATATAGTTCGCCAATGTAGTGTGTGAAACCTCCTCCTGAAACACCTGCAGGGCCTTGTGGACCCGTTGCGCCGGTTAAACCTTGCGGTCCTGCTGGACCTTGTGGACCCGTTGCTCCAGTTGCGCCAGCAGGTCCCGTTAAACCAATCGGCCCTTCTGGACCCATTGCTCCTGTCAATCCAATAGGACCTTGTGGCCCTGTTGCACCAACTGCTCCGTCAACACCGTTTGTTCCTGCTGGACCTTGAGGTCCCGTTGCGCCAGTTGCGCCAGCAGGTCCCGTTAAACCAATCGGCCCTTGTGGACCCGTTGCTC